>DASTRT010000030.1:0-10816 GCA_035761085.1 Methylophilaceae bacterium | reverse complement strand
CCGTTATTGGCTTCCTCCAGCTGGTTATTCAGCTGTTTGAGATTTTCCTCGAGCGCCTGCGCCTGGGCATCGAGCTTCTGGGCCTGCGCAGCCATCTGCTGTAGCTGCTGGGTCAGCCGTTCGCGGCCTTCCTGTGTGTGGCGGACCTGCTGCTCCAGATTGGAGACGTCGGCATTGGCCTCGTAATACCTGGCTTGCGCCGTCTGCACGGCTTCAGTTGCCGCATAATTCTGCTGGCGCAAGGTCTCCAGTGAAGTCTCTGCCTTGCGCAGCGCCGCCATCTGCGCCTCCAGCTCGGTGACCAGCTTTTCAACCTGGCGCTTGCTCTTCTCCCAGGCAGTGCCGGCATCGCGCTTCTTCAGCAGCCACAGTTGGCCTTGCAAATGCTTCAGCGTTTTCTGCAAGGTGTGATATTGCTCGGTGACGAGCGCCTGCGATTCCAGGCGCGAGATCTGCTTGGTAAGCTCCTGCCGGATATCTTCGACGCGCGTCAGGTTGTCGCGCGTATCGCGCAGCCGCAGCTCGGTTTCGCGGCGGCGTTCCTTGTATTTGGAAATGCCTGCGGCCTCTTCCAGGAAGATGCGAAGCTCCTCGGGTTTGGCTTCGACGATACGGGAAATGGTGTTCTGGCCGATAATGGCATAGGCCCGACCGCCAAGGCCGGTACCCAGGAACAGGTCGGCCACGTCGCGCCGGCGCACCGGTGTATTGTTAATGTAATAGGTGGAGCCTTTTTCCCGCTCCAGCACGCGCTTCACTGAGATTTCGGCGTATTGCGACCATTCGCTGGCGGTGCTGCCGGACAGCCCGCCCAGGCTGTTGTCGAAGACCAGCTCCACGCTGGCGCGTGACACCGGCTTACGGTTGCCCGAACCATTGAAAATCACGTCCGACATCGAGTCGCCGCGCATCTCCTTGGCGCTCGATTCGCCCAGCACCCAGCGGATGGATTCCATCACGTTCGATTTGCCGCAACCGTTGGGGCCGACAACGCCCACGCGCTGGCCGTGGAGATGCAGAGTAGTCGGATCGACGAAGGATTTGAAACCGGCGAGCTTGAGGTGGGTGAGGCGCAATTGTCGGGCTTATTCAGTCAAACGAACTTGTATAATGTCGGTCTACACCGATTCCCTATTACAGTTCGATTTATACGGTAGCCCTTATGTCCAGTCAACCCAGCAAGACGTTAGAAACCTTCGATAACCCACGGCCGGAGCGCGATTTCCACATCCACATGGAGATCCCCGAGTTCACCTGCCTGTGCCCCAAGACCGGCCAGCCGGATTTTGCCGTGCTGTACCTGGACTACATCGCCGACAAGAAATGTGTTGAGCTCAAGAGCCTCAAGCTCTACATCTGGTCCTTCCGCGATGAAGGCTGCTTCCACGAAGCCGTCACCAACCGCATTCTGGATGACCTGGTCGCCGCACTGGACCCGCGATTCATGCGCCTCACTGCCAAGTTCTACGTGCGCGGAGGCATTTTCACCAATGTCGTCGCCGAACATCGCAAGCCGGGCTGGCAGCCTGCGCCGCGCGTCGACCTGACTACGTTCGAAGCGCAATCCAACATCCGCGGCTAAGGGCGAAAAAACACATGCTCAGCCAGAAAAGGCGGTTGACAAGCACGGCATCCCTCTTTAAGATTGCGCCTCTTTTCGGGGGTATAGCTCAGCTGGGAGAGCGCTTGCATGGCATGCAAGAGGTCAGCGGTTCGATCCCGCTTACCTCCACCAAGAAAAGCAGTTTGTAGTAAAATGCTGACCTGTTCAGCAATGAAGTTCTTAGGTCCCCATCGTCTAGAGGCCTAGGACACCTCCCTTTCACGGAGGCGACCGGGGTTCGACTCCCCGTGGGGACGCCAAAAATAGAAAAAGCCACCTTCGGGTGGCTTTTTTGTTTCCATTGATTTCTCAAGCTAAAAGTTGGATCAATGCTTCGTCCTCTTCTGCTCCTTCGTCTCTCCATGTTCCTTCCGCTGCTTGTTCACTATCCGCGCAGCCACTTCCTCCTCCCGTCCGGGGTAGCGATGTTCCTTCTTGAATTTTGATTCGAGCTCCTTGTATTCGTGCTCGCGTTTCGGGCTTGCTCCTCTTGGCATGATCATGCTCCTTTCAATATCAATTCCTGTTAGCTCGGGTGCAGCACCACTTTGGTCCAGCCCTGGTCGCGCCGGTCGAAATGCTCATACGCCTCAGGCGCGGCATCGAGCTCCAGGTGGTGGGAAACAATGAATGACGGCTTTGCCTTGTCGTGGGCGATCAGGTCGCAGAGATAGCTGTTATAGGCTTTAACATTGCACTGCCCCGTGCCCATGCGCAGGCCTTTGGTGAAGAACTTGCCCATGTCGAAGGCTATCTCGCCGTGCTTTTCCAGCTCATTCGGACCTTTTGGGTCTTGCGGCGTAAATACTCCTACGACGCCGAGAGCGCCGGTGGCTTTTACCGAATCCACGAGCCGGTTCATGGTCAGATTGGGCACTTCATGGTTGTGATGGTCGTGGCACTGAAAGCCCACGCACTCGCAACCCTTGTCTGCGCCTATGCCGCCCGTTTCATCCAGCACGGCCTGAACCGGATCGGTTTTCGAATAATCGATAGGAACAGCGCCGATTTTCTCGGCCAGGCCCAGCCGGTCAGGATGATGATCCACCACCATGACCTTGCTGGCGCCGCGGATATAGGCTGAGTAGGCGGCCATCAGCCCCACCGGCCCCGCACCATACACCACGACACTTTCGCCGGGCTTGACGTCGGCCATCTCGGTGGCGTGATATCCGGTGGGGAAAATATCCGCCAGCATGACGTAATCCTCTTCCTTGCCCTCGGCGTCTTCGGGCAACAGCAGGCAGTTGAAATCGGCATAAGGCACTCGCAGCAGCTCGGCCTGGCCGCCGTTATAAGGCCCCATTTCGGCATAGCCATAGGCGCCGCCGGCGTGACCCGGATTCACCGTGAGACAGAAGCCGGTGAAGCCGCGCACGCAGTTTTCGCAGTAACCACAGCTGATGTTGAACGGCAGGCAGACATGGTCGCCCACCTTGATGTGCTCGACCTCGCTGCCCGCCTCGACCACCACGCCGAGATTCTCGTGGCCCAACACCTTGCCCTGCTCGACGCTGGTCCGGCCTTCATACATGTGCAGGTCGGAACCGCAGATATTGGTGCTGGTGATTTTGACCAGCACATCCTTGGGATGCTCGATTTTGGCATCCGGAACATTCCTGACCTGCACATCACGTGGGCCGTTGTATACAAGCGCTTTCATGTTGATCTCCTGGATTTGTCAAAACCCATGGTGGACCCGTCTCAAGAGCTTGTTTGTTGAATAGCGAACTTAAGTGATGGACCGGGTTGACTCGATACCAATGACCGCTTATATTTAACCTTATAGTTAATTAACTCATCGGTGTATCACTATGCAGGACAAGCTCAGCCAGACCTTTGCCGCCCTCTCCGACCCCACCAGACGGGCTGTCCTGGCGCGACTCGCGCAGGGCGAAGCCAGCGTAACCGACCTCGCACAGCCTTTCCTGAAAGACATGAGCCTGCCGGCGATCACCAAGCACCTCAAGGTACTGGAAAAAGCCGGCTTGATCACAAAGACACGCGAGGCGCAGTGGCGCCCTTGCAAGCTCAATCCGGATGCGCTGAAAGACGCCGCCGACTGGATGGAGCAATACCGGATGTTCTGGGAGGAGAGTTTCGACCGCCTGGATGCCTATCTGAAAACCGTAAGCTCTGCAAAACATGGGAAAGGAAAAACGAATGGCAACGAATAGCAAGTCGAACGAAATCCGCATCACCCGGATTTATGATGCGCCGGTCGAAGCCGTGTGGGAGGCCTGGACGGATCCGGCACAGGTAGGCCAATGGTGGGGACCGCGCGGTTTCACCCTGACTACACACAGCAAGGATCTGCGCCCCGGCGGCCACTGGAACTACACCATGCATGGCCCGGACGGCACGGATTACCCGAACAGGACGACTTATCATGAAGTCGAGGAATATTCGAAGCTGGTGTACGACCATGGCGCCAATGAGAACCAGCCGCCGCTCTTCCGTGTGACCGTGGTATTCACGGAAACGGACGGCAAGACGCATATGGAGATGGCAATGGCGCTAGCCACGCCGGAAGAAGCCGAGCAGATAAAGGCATTCATCAAGAAGGCGGGCGGCAACGCCACCTGGGATCGCCTGGCTGAATACCTGGCGAAGCAAGCCACCGGCAAGGAGCAGTTCGTCATCAATCGCACGTTCGACGCCCCCATTGCACTCATGTACGACATGTGGACCAAGCCGGAGCACATCGCGCAGTGGCTGCCGCCAACCGGATTTACCATGGAATTCCTCAAGTCGAAGCACGAGGAAGCCGGCAGCACCTTCTATTTCATGACCAACGGCAAGGGCGTGGACATGTACGGCAGAAAGAAGATGCTGGAAATGCATGCGCCTGATCGCATCGTCTATACCCAGCAATTCTGCGACAAGGATGAGAATATCGCCCGCCATCCGCTAGCGCCGACCTGGCCGGAAACCATGCTGACCACCGTACAACTGACGGAAGAAGGCCCGGATCAGACGCGCGTCACCGTGACCTGGGAAGTGTTTGGCGATGCCTCCAGAGAAGAACTGGAAGTGTTCATCCAGTCCCGCGCTGGCATGACCATGGGCTGGACCGGCTCCTTCGACAAGCTGGAGCAGTACCTATCCATCCTTTGAGCGCCGAACTGCATGTAAAAGCCATCTCTGGGTGGCTTTTACATGTCCAAATTAAAAGTGATAGGAAATGCCGGCGGAGACCATGTTGTCATCCATCTTGCCAGCGTTGCCAGACTTCCCAAGCCCTGAAACGTGGTCGTAGTCGAAGCGCAGATCCACATTCTGCATGACCTTCCAGGAAACCCCCGCCCCTACCAGCGGCCGCACTTCCGTCGTTGAATCCTTGATATCCACAGCGGGCGAGCCCGAGCTGAGCCTGGTTTCCACTTTGGCTGCAATCAGCCCGGCCTTGGCAAAGATCGCCAGATTATCCGTGGCCGGAATGATGCCGAGCACCGTCAGATCCACGCCTCCGGCCTTTTCATGGCCTTTGGCAGCTCCGCCGGCGAACTCGGCCTTGTAGTCGGCCGTGCCGAGATCGATATACCCGCCCTCAATGGCGAAATAAGGGTTGAACTGATAGCCGGCCTGCAACCGCCACTGCTCGCCACTGCCGTCGCTACTGCTGGTGAGCCCTGTAGCGCCGGCATTGGTCAGCGCCTTGTCGAAGGTGTGCTCATCCAAAGAAAGATTCGAATGGGTGACCTGGCCGGTGACATAGAGCCCCTTAGCGAGCGCGCTTGTAGCAAAAGTGGCAAGCAGGACCGGAAGGATGATTCCTGGTTTCATATATTGGCCTCCTGTGTATGGTGCGTCCCGGATGAGACGATGCACCTCACACGCACTATTGATGCCAACACATGAGAACTGACTATACTATTGAATAAATGCGGTTTTTTTATAGATATCGGCATCCGGAAAAGCCAAACTCAGCCATAGCCGGAAGAGTTTTGCAGGCTTTCCGCAACAAATGTTGCCTATACCAGCTCGAGCCGCTTCAATTCAAACTTGAGATAGGCATAGACGACTGGCGCGATCAGCAGGCCGGGCAGGCCGTAGATGGTTTCCATGATCAGCATCGCCAGGATCAGCTCCCAGGCATTCGCATGGATTCTACTGCCGACTATGCGGGCGTTGATGAAATACTCCAGCTTGTGTATCGACACCAGGAACAGCAGTGACATCAGTGCGAGATCGAAGGAAATGCCCAGGCTGATCAACAGGATAAGGGAGTTGGAAATGAGGTTGCCGAAAATAGGAATCAGCCCGGTAAAGAAGGTAATGGCGACCAGGGTGACGGCATAAGGCAGATGGATGCCTGCCAGCGGCAGTAGAACCAGGAGATACACCGCCGTCAGCAGGGTATTCACCGCGGATATCCTGGCCTGGGCAAACACCACGCTCTCGAAAGCCTGGGTCAGGGTAGTCAGCCTGTCCTGAATTGCCCGGCTCAGAGGTTTATGGTTCTGCTTGTGGTCAAAGTGCTTGAGCGCCAGCATGGCGGCCAGCACCATGACGATGATGATATGAACGAGGGTATGCAGCCCCGCCCTGCCGGCCAGCTCTATGGTCTGCGAGTGCGCTCTCAGCCAATGGACCAAGGCATCCCTGAGGTCGAGGATATTTTCCGGCATATAGGCCAGCAATTGCGGGGGCAGCTTGGAGCGGAGGTCGCTCAGCACATCCGCCATGCGCTCGGTCAGGCCCTGGAAGCTGCCCACGCTTGCGAAATAGTGGCTGAGCCAGGCGCCGGTGATGATGAAGAAGGCAATGATAAAGCTGGCAATGACACCTACCGCCAGCAGACGTGCCCATTTGGCATGCAGATGGCGTGAGAGACGATGGCTCAAGCGCAGCGAAAGCGTGTAGACCAACAGGCCTATGAACGCCGGCCCGACCATGTGCAGCTGCAGTGTGGCCAGGATAAGGACTACAGTAATCAGGTAACTTGCTACAAGAACAGGATTCATGCCGGCCATTTGAAGTCAGGAAGTTGCCACGCGAATAAGCAATGACAGTCGCCGATTATGAAGGCAGAGCATGCTGCAGTTCAACAAAAAGCCTCGCATTGCGAGGCTTTTCGTTGACTACTGAATGGCTCAGGTTAAGCCGAGTGCTTCAGGTGCTTCTTGGTGTGAGACGCGTGCTTCTTGGCATGGGTTGCATGCTTCACAGGCGTTTTGGTGTCAGCTGGCGCCGTCTTGGCTGCAGGTGCGTTTGCGTCAGCATTTGCATCCGCGCTTGCATCAGTCGCAGCAAAGGTAGTGGTTGCAGAAAAGGCCAGCAGGGTTGCCAGGGCGATCAGTAACTTCTTCATTTCGATTCCTCTTTCAGGGTTGAGATGGCACTACACTGCCTCAAACGGCTGCCGTGAAAAGTGGTTGACGCTAGCGGTACCCGATCCCCAAATTTAGCGTACGAGCGAAATCCCCACCCTCAGCTGCGTATCGTTTTCGCGGTTGTAGTCGAGTAGCGTTTCGCCATAGCCGGAGAACAACTGCAGATGCAGAAAGGCGCCGGTGCGCGCGAAAATGCGCTCGCTCAACGGGTAGGAGAAATCCAGCTGGCCCGTCGCGTAGCCGCCAGTCCCCTGGCGATAGAGTGCGTTGACGATTAGCCCATCTTCACGGCCGTAGCGCATCTGCCAATCCACCTAGCCGCGGTATTTCTGGATATCCTCGTTCTCCCTCTTGGTCAGATAGCCGTAGATCTTGGGATAAAAGGTCAGGCGCTTGCCGTTATCCAGGTCCCAGTTCCAGATAGGCCGGACATAGGCAGTATTGATGGCGCGAGAATCCTTGCCGCCCTGCCCGTTCGACTCATGTTCAAGCCCCAGATCGTATTGCTCGGGCCACCAGGTTTCGTCGCGGCCCAGCAGGCGATAGAAGATGCCCGGCTTGTAGCTGGTATCGCGGAATGGGCTGGAATCGCCCCCCAGATCCCACACCGTCGTCTGGGTATAAGTGAAGTAGAGATTGCTGAGCATGGGCGAGAAGTCGGCAATCGAGCTTTGCGGATCGAACAGGCGATACTTGAAGCTGATCTGGAACTTTGCGTCCTTGCCGTTCTTCGAATTGGAGCCGGCGACAAAATAGGCCGGTTCATAGGCGGAAAGCGCCGGCTTATCGCCAGGCTGCGCCAGGACAACCACCGGGCGATTGGTTTCCTTCGCCACTTCCTCGGGCGCCACGGTAGGTGCATTGCCCGCTTCATCCTTGGCCAGCAACAGGATGCGATTGGAAGGCAGGCTCACCAGCTCCGCATGCACAACGCCAAGAAACTGCTGTTGCGGCCTACCTGTGTAAACACGTCGGCTGGCCGAGACCTCACCTTTCTTCGCGCTCAGGGTGACCTCCTCTTCCGATCCGTCCCGCGAAAGCTTGAGGCGCAGGTTTTCCGGCCAGTTGGCGACTTCATCCGGCTTCACCACTTCCACCTCGATCTTCTGGCCGACCCCAATGAGATCTGTGCGGCTGGCAATGAGCCAATCCTGCGCAGCCAGGCACGGCGCGGCAACAAGCAGCAGCGTGATGAACAGTATTCTTTGCAAGCGGAGAAATTTCATGGCGGGGTTTCCTGCAGAAGCGTCAAAACAACCATATATATTGGGAGATGCGGCAAATCTTTGCTACATGCTAGCGCACATAGCACAGTCAAGTGACTGATCAGGCGATATAAAACACCGGAAGCTCCAGCATCCTCTCAAGCTCATCAGCGGAAACGGGGATGGAGAACAGGTAGCCTTGCGCATAGTCGCAACCGGCTTCAGCGAGCAGGTCGCACTGGTCGACCGTTTCCACCCCTTCGGCAATGACCTTCATGCCGAGTTTGTGCGCCATGACGATGATGGCTTCGCACAGGGCCAGGTCGGCCGAGCCGCGCTTGAGGCTGCTGACGAAGGAACGGTCGATCTTGAGGTAGTCGATATCGAACTTCTTGAGGTAGGAGAGCGAGGAATAGCCTGTACCGAAGTCATCTAGCGAAATCTGCATGCCCGTGTTGCGGAAAGCGGAGAGCTTCTCCTTGATGGCCGCATTGCTGTCGAGCAGCATGCTCTCGGTAATCTCGACGGTAATGCTGTTGCCGGGCAGGCCCAGCTCCTGCAGATGAACCGCCCAATCCAGGTGGATATTGCTTTCGGCATGGCACTGCACGGCAGACTTGTTCACACTGATCTGGAAATCGGAATCGATCAGCCTGCGCAGCCGCCGTACCTCTGCCGCTGCCTCGCGGAACACCCAGTCGCCCAGTTCGACGATCAGCCCGGTATCTTCGGCCACGGGGATGAATTCGGCCGGGTTAACGCGGCCATGGACCGGATGATCCCAGCGGACCAGGGCTTCCGCCTTCTGAATGTTGCCGGTCGCCAGGTCGACGATGGGTTGATAGACCAGGCTGAACTGCTGTTCCAGGATGGCGTTTCGCAGGTCATTGATCAGGCGCATGCGGGTCTGTGCCGCCTCCTGCATGGATGGCGTGAAGTAGCAGTAACGGTTGCGCCCCTGGTTCTTGGCTGCGTACATCGCCTGATCGGCATTCTTGAGCAGCTCTTCGCTGGTGGTGGCATCCTCGGGAAAGATGGTGATGCCGATGCTAGCGGACACGTAGGCTGCTTCATTATGCAGAAAGAACGGCTGCGACAACTTGTAGAGAATGCCGCCATAAACACGTGCGATATTGTTCTGCTGGCTTTGGCCGCTGAGGATGACGGTGAACTCATCGCCGCCCATGCGCGCCACAGTATCGGTTTCGCGCACGCAGGCGCGGATGCGCTTCGCCGCCTCCTGCAGCAGCATGTCGCCAGTGTCATGGCCCAACGTATCGTTCACTTCCTTGAAGCGGTCCAGATCGATGAACATCAGGGTCAGCGGATTCCCCGTCCGCCGGGCCTTCTTGAGTTCGTCATCGAGCGTGTTGAGGAACATGCGTCGGTTGGGGAGGCCGGTCAGCAGGTCGAAATTGGCCTCCTTCCAGATAAGCTCCTCGAATTCCTTTTTCTTGGTGATATCCGAGAACAGCGCAACCCGGCGGTGCGGCGAGCCGTCATCGTTATAGATGGTGTTGATGCTGAGCCATTCGGCATAGATGCCGCCGTTCTTGCGCCTGCCCCACAATTCTCCCTGCCAGCGGCCCGAGCGGCAGACGATTTCCCAAAGCTCGTCATGAAACGCCTGGTCGTGCTGGCCGGAGCTCAGGAGATTGGCATGCTTGCCGATGACCTCGCGGGATTGATAGCCGGTAAGCTCGGTGAAAGCCGGATTGACCGTGATGATCACGCCCTCGGCATCCATCACCATCATGGCCTCACTGCTGTTCTGATAGACCAGTGACGCCAGCTGCGCAGATTCTTCGGCCTGCCGCCGCTCGGTGATGTCCGTATGGGTGCCTACCATGCGCAACGGCTGATCGTCGGCATTGCGGTTGACCAGCATGCCGCGCGACAGTATCCACTTCCAGCTATCACCCTTGGCCAGGCAGCGGTACTCGCAGTAGAAGGTCGGCGTTCGGCCGGCAAGGTGGTCTTCCACGGCCTGCATGACGCGCGCCTTGTCGTCCGGGTGTACACGGCTTTCCCATTCCGCCAGATCGCCGCCGATTTCATCCTCGCTGTAACCGAGGATTTCCTTCCAGCATCTCGAGTAGACCACCCTGCCCGATGGGATGTCCCAGTCCCAGACGCCCTCGCCGCCGCCCTCGAGCGCGAACTTCCAGCGTTCCTCACTCTTTTGCAGCTCTTCGGCAATCTCGCGGTTGCGATAGGCGGATGCCACGGCGACCGCCAGCATGACGACCAGGCCGGTCACCAGCAGCACGGCCAATGCCAGATAGGTCGGGCTCAGCACGGAAATGGAAATGTTCGCCGTATCGGTGCGTACAAAGTAGGCGGCTGACATGGCAATGTAATGCATGCCGGAAATGGCGCTGCCCATGAGCAGCGCGCCGGGGAGTTCGCTTCTCCAGCTATGGCCGCGGTTCGACTGGATGCGCAAGGCCAGGTAGGCCAGCAGCACGGCAACAATGAGGGACAGCGCAAACAGCCGGGGCTCATAACGAATCACGCCGGGTAACTCCATGGCCGCCATGCCGATGTAGTGCATGGTGCTTATGCCCACGCCCAACAGAATGCTGCTGAAGATGAGCGAAGGCCTGTGCGGGAAGGTTTGCCAGAGATTCAGCGCCGCAGCGCTGGCAATCACGCCAGGAACCATGGAAAGC
>DASTRT010000029.1:0-2345 GCA_035761085.1 Methylophilaceae bacterium | reverse complement strand
GACCGCTGGTTCAAGGCACTGGATGCTCGTACCGGAAACCTCCTATGGAAATTCCAGGTGGGCTCAGGTGTGGTCGGCAACGCCATGACCTACGGCCATCACGGCAAGCAGTATATCGGCGTGTATTCCGGCATCGGCGGCTGGGCCGGAGTTGCGCTCAACCAGGGACTGACTGCGCCGGAAGATGCGGCTGGCACGGCTGGCGCTTTCCAACCCTTCACCCAGTACAACGCTGCACCGGGCGGGGGGGAACTCAATATATTCAGTCTCTAGCCAGCACAACAAAAAAAGGCAGCCTCGGCTGCCTTTTTCATGTATTGCTGTTGCCAGTAGCGATCAGATGTCGCCCCAGGATTCGTCCCACATGCAGTGCTTGATGGTGTGACGGTTCTTGATGAGTTCGTCGATGCTGGGCTCATCGTTCAGTGCACGCTTGATCGCCAGCTTGGTCGCTTCGTAGTTGTTCTTGTACATGTCGGCCTTGTCCAGCTTGCCTTCCTTGGCCAGCGGCGCGCAACCCGGGTCGATCCAGACCAGGCTGATGATGCACAGGTCGTTGACCTGATCCTTGGGGATGATGCCTTCGATGACGCAGTCGAGAATGGCGTCAGCCGTCGCAGCCTGCACCACGCCGCCGAACAGTTCGATGTTAGTGGAATCCTTGAGCGTGACCTTGGGCACCATCATGGTGGAGGGACGAACCATCTGGTTGATGTCGCGCACGGCGAACATTGCCGTGTGGCCCTTGCTTTGCGCCATGAGGTTGGCGAAGGCGGTACCGACGGGGCCGTCAACGGCGCCGATGACGATTTCCGGCATGGCGGCAGTGACGTCCTTGCCCTCGCTGAAAATGGTGGCTTCGCCAGCCTTGAAAATGATCTTGTTCGACATGAGGATTCCTTCAGTAGATCGGATGGATGATAAAAGCTGAATCCGGAATTGTATCGAAGCCGACTGGCGCAGGCAATTTCGAGGGCTTGCGATTCAAGTGCTTAGCTCGAGCCGCATGTCGCGATGCGGAATTCCGGCATCCGGGTATTCCTCGCTGCACACTACAAAGCCGGCACGCTCGTAGAAGGCTATGGCATGGGTTTGTGCCGAGAGCGAGATAGTGCGGTGACCGCGCTCGCGGCAAACCTCGATTGCGCTTTGCAGCAACGCCTTACCTACTCCCTGCTTGCGCCATTCGGCCAGCACTGCCATGCGGCCGATGCTGCCACCCTCAAGCACGCGAACGCAGCCGATGGCATGGCCTTGCAGATCGAATGCCAGCAGATGCAAGGCTTCTTCATCCAAGCCGTCCCATTCCAGCTCGATCGGCACATGCTGTTCCTCGATGAAAACCCGCTGGCGAACGTTGCGCAGCTGTTGCTGGTCAATATTCCAGTCAGCCGGGCCGACGGAAAAGGTGGACTTATTGCGTTTGCTCATCCGCCTGCTGGCTGGTCTGGTCCGCCGATTTCTGCAATACGTCTTCGACGCCCTTGGCTTTTTGCAGCACTTCACGCTGACTGCCGGCTATTTTGGGGTCGGGGTCGGAAGATGGCGAACAAGCCGTGAGCAGGATAGCGAGGCCAAGCAGCAGTGATAATTTCATGATTATCTCCTTGTAGAATGTTGCGGCTGATAACGCTTGCAGGCATTATGGCCGCTGCAATTGTGACGCTGATTGGAATAAAGGTAAAACAATGAACAAAATCTCAGGCTTCGTCGCCCGCATCCTGCTGGCACAGATTTATCTGATCGTCGGCATCTATGCCCATGTCTATCAGAGCATGACCAACCCGATGTTTTATGCCAACTTCCAGCAATATCTGGGCTCGGTGGGGCTGCCCGGCATTTTTGCGCCGCTGATGATTCTGATCGAGCTGGTCGGCGGAGCGCTGCTGCTGGTGGGCTACAAGACATGCTTCGCGGCCTACCTGTTGGCCGCATACAGCCTGTTTATCGCACTGGTGTTCCACCACAACCTGAGCAATCCGCAGGAACTGCTAGCCTGCCTGCAGTACCTGGCGGTTGCCGGCGGCATGCTGGCGATTGCCCATAGCCCGGCAACCGCCTTCAGTCTGGATAATTTGGGTAAAAAGTAAGGCTTTAGGCGGTCGTCAGGTTTTTCGGCAGCTGGAATACCACGTTCTCGACGACGCCCTGTAGCTCGATCACCTCGGAAGTATCGAGCGTCTGCAGTTTGGCAATCACCTCCTTGACCAGCACCTCCGGGGCGGAAGCGCCGGCGGAAACGCCGATGCGCTTCTTGCCTTTGGTCCAGCCAAGGTCGAGATGGCTGGCATCATCCACCATGTAGGCTTCGATGCCCTGGTTCTGCGCCACTTCGCGCAGCCGGT
>DASTRT010000028.1:0-4017 GCA_035761085.1 Methylophilaceae bacterium | reverse complement strand
GAATAGTCGGTGCCAAGTAGCAGCCCGCGCGTCATGATGTTTTCGAAAACGTTGATTGTGGACGCGGTGCCCTGGAAGACAAAGTAGTCGAAGGGGCGCGTATAGCTGTAACCGGGCTGGCCCGGCAGGCCATAGCTCAGTGAGAAGTCCAGCTGCCCATCGTTCTCCTTGCGTTCGCTCGAAGTGCCGTGATCCGCATGCAAGGTGTTGGCAAAGCCGATCTGAGTGCGGCTGTACCAGGCAGCATCGTGGCTGGAAAATACCTGATCGAAGCGATCGAAAGCCAGCCGGTTGAAGCCTGTCGCGGGCGAAACCGCGGCCGCGGCAGTTTCTCGCCAGAATGGCGAAAGATGGCTTTTTTCCAGGATCAGGCTCGACATGCGGAACAGCGATTCACCGAGGAATGAGCCGCCTATCCCGGTGGAAATCATGTCGTTACTGGATGGAGGCGTTTTCTCGCCGGCGATTTCCCAGAAGGCGCTGCCGCCCAGTGTGTAGGCCAGCGATTCCCAATAGGTGAGGCCTGCCGACCGGGCAAAGCCATGGTACATCGAGCCCTGGTATGGGTGACCTAGCTGGTTGATGTCGAATGGGTCGTGGTCGTTGTGCCAACTGCTTTGCAGGTTATGTCGGATGGTGTTGAGGTTGGAGTCGTAGTCGTCGGAGTTGCTGAAGTGACGATTGAACTGGTTCAGCAGGAAGTCGAACCCGACGATATCCAGCGCCGGTATCAGATAGCTTTTCTCCCGCGCTTCAGCATCCTCCGGCGTATCTGTCGGAGTATCCATCTCCGAGGAAGAATTTTCAGCAAGCGTAATGCCGGCTGCCTGGTCGTGTTCCAGCGCGAGGGCGGGTGTGGGTGACGCTAGCCAAATCAGGGGAGAGATCAGAAAAGGGGCAAGCTGCGTAATCCTGACGCCGCATGTTGTGGTTGGCATTGTTTGCGGAAATCATGAGGTTGATATGAGCGTAAAGTTACCATTCGCCCTCGCGGCTCTACTGTTCGCTTTCGAACATAGTGCTACCGCTCTGGCTGCCGCTGCATCAAATCCACATACCGGCCCATGCGGCCACTACCATCAGGATAATCCCAGGTGCTATGCGTGCGGCGAACGCTTTCCCGCCGGCCTTATAAGCCGCTGCTATCTTCACGGCCGAGTTGGTTGTCAGCCCCATCAGTACGGGCCAGGCAGCCTGTTCCAGTGAGGCTCTGCCGGCTGCTGCCAGGGAGGCGGCAGAAGCTGCGGTGGCGTGGGCGTCAACCAGTCCCGTAACAGCGGCGGATAGCAGCATGCCTTTTGAGCCAAGCCAGGTATTGACCGCAGCAGAAACCAGCAGGATGCCGCTGACTAGCAATGCGAACACCACAGCCGCGCGTGGATCGAAGGCACGGCCAAGTTCGCTATGCGGATCAGCATCCGCCCTGAAAGCGCTCCTGACGAACAGCAGCCCGTAGCCGACAGCGGCAATACCACCCAGCATCAGCGGAAGTCCAACAATCTTTAGCAGCGCGGGTTCGACCACGGTGATGACAAATGCGAGCTGTACCATGGTGGCTACCGACGAAAGTGCGGCGCCGGCGGTCGCCCCTTTGATCTGGTTCGGATATCTGGCGGCCCGGTTACCCATGGAGTAGATGGTGGCTGTACTGGAAATGAAGCCTGCCGCCAGACCTGCAAGCGGCAGGCCGAACCGGGGGCCCAGCGAGCGCATGGCGATATAGCCGAACGCGCTGACCCCCATCACCAGCACCACCAGGGTGACGATTTCACGCGGATTGATGGCGTCAAACGGGCCGAAGAATCGATTGGGTGCCAGCGGAAGCAGGATCAGGACGGCGGCCGAGAAGAGCAGGGCATCATGCAGTTCCTGCTCGGTCAGGACGCTGCTGACGAAATAATGCAGGCGGTTCTTTGCGGCCAGCAGTACCGCCAGTGCCGTGCCGATTCCGGCTGCCAGCGCTGCTTCATGCATGGCCAGGCCACCGAGAAGACAGGTCAGCACAAGGGCGATTTCGGTCGTCATGCCCGGGTCGTGCTGACGCGAGCGCTGATAACCCAGAATGGTTAGTCCGCCCACCACCAGAGCCACCACCGCAAGCACCAGGCTACCGCCTAACAGCATGCCGACCGCACCCAGCAATGACGCCAGCGCAAATGTTCGGATGCCGGCTACCGCACGTGTCGGGCCTGTTCCCTTGCGGCGCTCACGTTCGGCCCCGATGAGCAGGCCTACGCCCAGGGCAACGCAAATGCCCAGCAGCGTAGCGGTTCCGGTAAGGGCGGGCAGCGAAAGTATGGTGGTGCCTTTCTGGCTGTGCATGGGTTGCAGGCATTATATACAGAGCCGGAGCGGCGAAAGGGGAAACCGTCTAACCCGAAGATAGAAACAGGACGGCTGGCTCCTGGATTTGATTGTCTGTTTGCTTTTCTCAGCGCGGGCCGATGGCAATGTGTTCGCTGTTGCTGTCGATCTCATCCAGGATCCGCGTAAAGAGTTTGTCCTTGGTGGAGCGGCGCAGGCGGTAATCGATGACATACCGCAGGGAATATTCCATCCAGTTCTGGTTGGCCGTCATGGTCACCATCGGCCTCACGTTGGCGGATTCCACCAGGTACTTCTGCGTCATGGGCACCCACGCGGCTTGCGCCTTGACCGTGTATTCACCGGTAACTTCCGCTGCGACATCCAGCATGATTTTACGGATCAGTTGGCGGTCGCTGCCGTATTTGATGGGCAGCATGATTTCGTCCCACAGGAAGGGAAAATCGATTGAGTAGTTATACACAGGCTCCTTGAGCACGAAGCTGTTGGAAACGCGCACGATGCCACCGTTATACTGATCCGCCTGCACCCAGTCGTTGACTTGCATGATGGTGGTGCGCAGCATGCCGATGTCGATTACGTCGCCGGTGATGCCACCCAGCCTGACGCGGTCGCCCACACGGTAATAAACACTGAAGGTCAGCGCGACCCAGCCCGCTATGCTGACGACCACTTCCTGCAATGCAAAAGCGATGCCGGCGCCGGCTGCGCCGAAGGCGATGGTGAAGCCGTTGAGGCGGTCGCTGAGTACCACCGTGACCATGAATGCGGTGATGAAGTAGGCAACGAAGTTGACCAGCTTGCGCAGCTGGTAGCGTGTGGTGTTGTGGTCGACGAAGCGGGCGATGTTCCGGTGCAGCAGCTTGACGACGACTACAATCGCAAGCAGCCCCAGGCTCAGGACCAACAGCCGATTGGTCAGAGGATTGAACAGCCAGAGTCGCAGGGTTTCGCTAAATAGCTCGTGCATGATGGATCGTAGACACGCGCCGCGCATGAGGCGGGCATGGGCTATCAAATTCCTACAAAATAGTCGGCCTCTGGCGCGGCTTCAGTACGGCAGGGGACCAAGCCAGCAGGGGCGGTGCTTGGGAAGAGGGGGCTCGATCGGCGAATCAGTGTAAACAGGGCTATCTAATCGGGCCTTCTGCCATGCTCCAGCCGGTCATCGAGCTCACCGATATAGGCGGAGAGCGTGTTGCCGGTTTGTTCGATGGAGTTGCTCAATGCCTGTTCCAGCTGGTCAAGACGGGCTTCCATGGCATGCTGGGTTTCCTGGTTACGTACGTTGAGCTGCTGCAGCTCGCTCTCGAGGTAGGTTCGCAATTCGGAAAGCCGCGAGGCTTCCGCCTGGTTTGCCAGCTCGCGCTGCGCTTCCAGGTCGCGCAGCAGACGCTGCCGCTCCAGCATGACCGAGCTCTGCATATAGACGATAAAGCCCAGGAAAAACACCGCCAGCAGCGCGGTAATCGCGATCAGGATCAGGCCCAGCGGTGCCTGGATGGTCGTGAAAATCAGGGAAATGGAGGTGGGCGCCATAATGGCGTGCCAGTTGATGGCGGCGAAAATCGCCAGCAGGCTCAGGACGAAGATCAGCAGGATGTTGCGCAGTTGCATGAGGCCTCCATGAAGCGGTTGGGTACCTCCATTCTAGCAAGTGCAGTGTCTTTAGACGGAATGCATAGTCAGGCA
>DASTRT010000027.1:0-2464 GCA_035761085.1 Methylophilaceae bacterium | reverse complement strand
GGTCCGCCCAGTGGTGCTCGAAATAGCCCGGCTTGCCCTTGACCAGGTATTTCTTGAACACGCTGCGGATATTCGGAGCGTGGCCCTTCTCCACCAGGTGCTGAGCAAAGTGAGTGCGGCTGATGATGCCTTGGGTGGCATGCTTGTATGCACCCTGCAGCGTGTCATGGATGCCGGCACGGGCCAGGCTATCCGCCATGCCTTGAGCACGCACGTGGCGGCCTTCACGGATTGCGAGCAAACCTTGAACCAGCGCCGGATGTTCGGGGTCAACCTTCAAGCCGACGATGTGCAAGGTACGCCGGCGCCAGGTGACTGAGATCTCCACTCCCGGGATGAACTGGATAGCGTGCTGACTAGCCGCCTGCTGCGCTTCCACCAAGCCTGCTACGTCATCGTGGTCGGTCAGGGCCAGCACCTTGACACCACGACTGGCAGCATGCGCCACCAGTTCGACAGGAGTCAGCGAACCGTCGGAGACAGTGGAATGGCTGTGCAGGTCAATCAAGGATGGCACCAAGGGAGGTTGCAAAGAGGATGGAAGGCTCAAGGAGGGCGTCTTGTGACACGGCATGAATCATAGCAAAATACGGCACTGACTCATACTTTGCAGCATACCCTTCAACTTTCAGATCACGTCCAGCCAATTAAGGTAAAGCATGAAATTTCTGTATGACATGTTCCCGGTAATTTTGTTTTTCGTTGCCTTCAAGTTTTTCGGCATCTATGTGGCCACCGCAACCGCAATCGTGGCGACGCTCGCGCAGATCGCCTGGACCAAATTCCACCATGGCAGGATAGACAACACCATGATCGCGAGCGGCGTCATTATCGTCATCTTTGGCGGCGCCACCCTGCTCTTGCACGATGAGAGCTATATCAAGATCAAGCCCACCGTGCTCTACTGGCTGTTTGCCATCGGCCTGGTGGTTGCCAACGTATTCTTCAAGCGCAACCTGATTCGCGGCATCATGGAACAGCAGATCAGCATGCCTGACCGGATCTGGGACAAGCTCAACCTCGCCTGGGCGCTGTTTTTCGCGCTGCTTGGTGGCTTGAATCTCTATTTTGCCCTGCACTTCTCAACCGACACCTGGGTGGACTTCAAGCTGTTCGGCACCATGGGCCTCATGCTGCTGTTCTTCATCGGCCAGGCTTTCGTGCTGGACAAACACATGATGCCAAAGGATGAAGACTGATGTGGTACGCAATTATCGCCAAGGACCACGCCAACAGCCTGGAAAAGCGCCTGACGGCGCGTAGCGCGCATATCGATAGGCTCAAGGCACTGCAGGACGAAGGCCGCCTGATGCTGGCCGGCCCCTTCCCCGCGCTGGACAGCAATGATCCGGGTCCCGCCGGCTATGACGGCAGCCTGATCATCGCCGAATTTGCCGATCTGCAGGAAGCGGAAGCCTGGGCGGCGGACGACCCTTATGTCAGCGCCGGCGTTTATGCCAGTGTCATTGTCAAACCATTCCGCAAAACCCTGCCGGCCTGAGACCATGACGCTGACTGATGAAATCCGCCAACGCCTGGCCGTGTTTGACCCCATGCTCATCGACCTGCAGGACGAAAGCGCCAGGCACGCCGGTCATGCAGGCAACACCGGCGGCAGCCACTTCAACCTCACCATTGTCAGCTCGCAATTTTGCGGGAAATCCCAGATAATCCGGCATCGCTCTGTATATCAAGCGCTTGAGGGGCTTTTCCCTGACCGGATTCATGCCTTGAGCATACAAGCCATAGCTACCGATGAGCCGCATCGGACGCTCTAATATATCCGGCCCTTGACTAAGGAACCCCCATGAAAACCTCCCCGTTCAAATCTCTGGCACTTGCCGCCATGCTCTTCGCCGGTGCTTTCACGCTTTCCGCCTCTGCGGCTGACAGCGTCGCCACCGTCAACGGCAAGCCCATCAAGCAGTCGCTCTATGATTACATCGTCAAGGATGCTACCGCCCGCGGGCAGGACATCGACGAAAACACGCGCAAACTCATCATCGACAAACTGGTGGCCAGCGAACTGGTCTACCAGGAAGCCCAGCGCCAGGGGCTAGACAAGCAGCCCGACTATCAGGCGAAGGAAGAACTCACGCGCCGCGAACTGTTGGTCAATACCTATCTGCAGGATTATCTGAAGAAAAATCCGGTAAGCGAGGCAGATATCAAGGCCGCTTACGAAAAGTACAAGTCTGAGGTGGGCAACAAGGAATACAACGCCCGCCATATCCTGGTAGCTACCGAAGGCGAAGCCAAGGACATCATTGCTCAACTGGGCAAGGGCGGCGACTTTGCCAAGCTGGCCAAGGAAAAATCGCTGGACCCCGGCTCCAAGGAAAAGGGTGGCGATCTGGGCTGGTTCTCGCCCGGCACCATGGTAAAGCCATTCAGCGAAGCCGTAACCAAGCTGCAGAAAGGCAGCTACACGACGACCCCGGTACAGACCCAATTCGGCTGGCAC
>DASTRT010000026.1:0-2863 GCA_035761085.1 Methylophilaceae bacterium | reverse complement strand
TGTGGAATACCATCACCGCCTGGTCGAGATCGTCGAATCTTGTACCCCGGTAGAAAAAACCTTGTCCATCGACGAGATGGTCTGCCGGCTGACTGGCAGCCAGCAGCAGAAGGACCAGGCCCTGGCATTGGCCACACACATCAAGCGGACTATTGCCGAGAAAGCCGGGGAACACATTCGCAGCTCCATTGGCATCGCCCCCAACATGTTTCTCGCCAAGGTTGCCTCTGATATGCAGAAACCGAATGGCTGCGTGGTTATCGAGCCGCATGAGCTGCCGGAAAAGCTGTATTCGCTGGAGCTGCGCGACTTGTACGGCATCGGCAAACGAACAGAACAACGGCTCAACCGACACCGTATTTTCACTGTCCGTGATCTGTATGCCTTGAATCCTCAGCAGCTGCGCGCTGCCTGGGGGAGCATTGAAGGCGAACGGCTATATGAAAAGCTGCGCGGCCGCGAACCATATGAAGTTTCCCGGCCACGCCACAGTCTGGGCCATTCGCACGTACTGCCGCCTGAACTGCGCACTCCGACAGGCGCGTTATCCGTATTGCATCGGCTTTTGCAGAAAGCCTGCATGCGCTTGCGGGATTACCGCCTCTATGCTGGATCCATTCGTGTCAGTATCAAGTTCATGGACGCGCCGGGCTGGAGTGCTGAGGGCGCCTGTTCGCCAACGGACGATACCCTGCAGCTTATCCAGGCGCTAAATACGTTATGGCACCGATTTCCGGACGATGCGCCACCTCCGTACAAGGTTGGGCTTTCTTTAAGCCGGCTGGCAGAACCGCAGGACAAGACAATGGGCTTGTTCGAGCGCGCGACGAGAAAGCCGCAGCACACGCTCGATCGTGCACTTGATGCATTAAATATGCGCTATGGCAAAAATACGGTATATTTTGGCGGTGCACATAACGCCCTCAATAATGCACCCATGCGAATCGCCTTCAACCACATTCCCGATCTTGCCATCGAGGGCGATACCCCTCCTGAAGGCCGTCCATGACGCGCATCGCGGCCTTTAATCAGAAAGGCGGCGTTGGCAAGACGACCACCGTACTAAATCTTTCCGCTGCATTGGCTCGCCGTGGCAATAGCCCTCTGCTGATTGATATGGATCCCCAGGGCCATCTCAGCCAGATTCATGATGAGCCGCCGGAGATGGCGAATAAAAGCTTGTTCGGCTTTTATCAGGACAATAAGCCGCTGAGCCAGCTGGAACTGCCCTGGGAAAATATTGGGCGCCTGATCCCTTCGCATCGGGAATTGATCAAGGTGGATTCCATTTTCGGCAAGGGGCCGGCCATCCTCAACAGGCTGAAGCAGGGCCTGGAAGCGCTGGAAAAAGAATTTCCGCAGCGCCACACGCTGATAGACTGCTGCCCCTACCTGGGCGTGCTTTCGCTTAATGCCATTTTTGCCTCAGACATGATCCTGATTCCGATTGCTTCGGATTTCCTCTCGCTGCAAGGTGCACAAAAGGTAGAAAAAACCCTGCTGGCGCTGGAGCCGGTCGTGAAAAGGCGCATTAACCGGCGCTATGTAATGACCTGCTATGACCGAAGACGTGGCATGACCTTTGAAGTCCATGAGCAGGCCAAGTCCGGCTTTGGGGATGAGTTGTGCGAAGTGGTGATTTCAGAGAATGTGGCGGTAGCAGAGAGCCCGCAGTATAAACAGGATGTATTTCGCTACAGCGGGGCAAGTGCGGGGGCACATGATTACAGTGCCTTGCTGGATGAGTTATTGTCGAAAGAGAGCGCCGCTCAGCATACGGCCTAGCGATGGCCGGCAATCAGATTCAGTACATCCTCATAACTTGAATTAGCGGCGAGCTCCGGGCGTGCAACCCGTGTTTGCAAAATCACGCAATTCCGATACATCTGTTCGAGCTTCCGCTTGGCTTCTTCTTCGGTACGGCCATAAATCTGCAGATTATCCACCACTGCGCCATTGCGGCTGCGAATCTGGTAAATATACTTTGTCATTAACGGCGCATGCATAATTAGCTTACCCCCTAGGCTATTACACGTAATATAGAATGTATCTATTAAAAAGACAAGCTATCCCCTTGTATTTAAAGTAAATGTCTAGATATGCATGTGCTAGAGCGCATATTTACTATATGTTGTGTTTGCCGTGGCTAATTGCCACTAGAGAGATAAGGTCTGAGGAAATAAAAAAGGCTCCTTGCGGAGCCTTTTTCGTATAAGTAGCCTGGCGGTGACCTACTTTCGCAAGCGAAGAGCTTACTATCATTGGCGCGGAATCGTTTCACGGCCCTGTTCGGGATGGGAAGGGGTGGGTCCAATTCGCTATGGCCGCCAGACATAACCGGCGCTGGTGTGTTTCCACAACAGCCATAAACTGTCTTTAACAAACTGGAAGAAGTAAAGATTTGGGATTGGTTGATTGCGTTGCTTTAGTCAACCTCGAGCTTTTTCAAGTCTCAAGGTTATAGGATCAAGCCGCACGGGCAATTAGTACTGGTCAGCTTAACGCATTACTGCGCTTCCACATCCAGCCTATCAACGTCCTGGTCTCGAACGACCCTTTAGGGAGATCAAGTCTCCGGGAAGTCTCATCTTGAGGCGAGTTTCACGCTTAGATGCTTTCAGCGTTTATCTCTTCCGGATTTAGCTACCCGGCTATGCCATTGGCATGACAACCGGTCCACCAGAGATCCGTCCACTCCGGTCCTCTCGTACTAGGAGCAGGTCCCCTCAAACTTCCAACGCCCACGGCAGATAGGGACCAAACTGTCTCACGACGTTTTAAACCCAGCTCACGTACCACTTTAAATGGCGAACAGCCATACCCTTGGGACCGGCTACAGCCCCAGGATGTGATGAGCCGACAT
>DASTRT010000025.1:0-3213 GCA_035761085.1 Methylophilaceae bacterium | reverse complement strand
GCTTGGCACGGTTACGCACCACGCTCATGGCAGCCTGGATGGATTCCTGCATCACTTCACCCAGCTTGCCGGTGGTGATCGTCTTGCCTTTACCTGGCAACACCACGGCTTCGATAGTCAGCAACTCCCCGCCTACTTCGGTCCAGGCCAGGCCCGTGACCTGCCCCACCTGATTCTCTTTGGCGGCAATACCGAAATCATAGCGGCGCACACCTAGATACTTGTCGAGATCCTCGCTAGTGATAACGATCTTCTGTGCCTCCGCGCCACCCGTCCTGGTCTTGTCGGTCAGCAACTCCTTGACCACCTTTCGGCAGATCTTGGAAATCTCGCGGTCGAGGCTACGTACACCTGCTTCGCGGGTGTAATACCTTACGACATTACGGATGGTTTCTTCGCCGATCTCGACTTCACTAGGCTTCAGGCCGTTCGTTTTCAGTTGCTTGGGCAGCAGATAACGCATGGCGATATTGACCTTCTCGTCCTCGGTATAGCCAGCCAGACGAATGACTTCCATGCGGTCCAGCAAGGGGGCCGGGATATTGAGCGAATTGGCGGTCGCGACAAACATGACGTCGGAAAGGTCATATTCGACCTCGACGTAGTGATCAACAAACGTGTGGTTCTGCTCAGGATCCAGCACTTCCAGCAAGGCGGAAGACGGATCACCGCGGAAATCCTGCCCCATCTTGTCCACTTCATCCAGCAGGAACAAGGGATTCTTCACGCCCACCTTGGTCATGCTCTGCAATACCTTGCCCGGCATGGAGCCGATATAGGTGCGGCGGTGACCGCGGATCTCGGATTCATCACGTACGCCGCCAAGCGCCATGCGAACGAACTTGCGATTGATAGCCTTGGCAATACTCTGGCCGAGCGAAGTCTTGCCTACGCCGGGAGGCCCGACCAGGCACAGGATTGGCGCCTTGAGCTTGTCTACGCGCTGTTGGACTGCAAGGTACTCGATAATGCGTTCCTTGACCTTTTCCAGCCCGTAGTGATCGGCATCGAGAACGCGCTCAGCTTCGATCAGGTCCTTGTTGATCTTGGTCTTCTTCTTCCACGGCAGGCCGACCAGCACGTCGATGTAGTTGCGCACGACGGTTGCTTCGGCGGACATCGGGGACATCAGACGCAGCTTCTTGAGTTCGGAAGTAGCCTTGGCAAAGGCCTCCTTGGGCATGCGCGCCTGCTTGATGCGCTTTTCCAGTTCGTCGAGGTCGGCATTTTCATCCTGCTCGCCGAGTTCCTTCTGGATGGCCTTGACCTGCTCGTTGAGATAGTACTCGCGCTGGCTCTTCTCCATCTGGCGCTTGACACGGCCACGGATGCGCTTTTCCACCTGCAGAATGTCAATTTCGGCTTCGAGCAGGCTCAACAAGTGCTCCAGACGTGCAGAGACACTGAACATCTCGAGAATCTTCTGCTTCTCTTCCAGCTTGAGCGAGAGATGGGCAGTGATGGTATCTGCCAGACGCCCCGCATCATCGATGGTAGCCAGCGATGTCAGGATTTCGGGGGGGATCTTCTTGTTGAGTTTGACGTATTGGTCAAACTGCGTAAAAACGGTGCGCATCAGGGCCTGGGTTTCACTGACATCTTCAGGCAGCGGTTCAATGCGCTCGGCCCTTGCGGCAAAGCAGGAGTCGGTCTCGATAAACTCGATGACGCGGGCGCGGTGCACGCCCTCCACCAGTACCTTGACGGTACCGTCAGGCAATTTGAGCATCTGCAAGACAGTAGCGATCGTGCCCACTTCGTACAAGTCGGACGCGTCCGGCTCGTCCTTGTTGGGCGATTTCTGGGCAACGAGCAGGATCTGCTTCCCTTCCTCGGAAGCAAGCTCAAGTGCCTTGACCGACTTCGCACGGCCTACAAATAGCGGTATTACCAGATGCGGGTAGACCACCACGTCGCGCAGAGGCAGAAGTGGCAGCATGCCCGATTCAGGTGAAAAAGCCGGCAATGTTTGTTCTGTCATGGAAAGGACCTTCATATAATTCGCGCCGGCGGTATGCCTGCGCATTACTACTTAAATGGGGACATTCCCAAAAGCTTCAAGTTCGGTGCTGCCGCCTTGTTTTGAATTGTTAGCTTGCGGACTCCGCTACCCGAGGCTGATCGGAGTAAATAAGGATCGGTGGCGTGTCGCCCCGAATAACACCGTCATCCACCACCACCTTGCTCAGATCGGGCAACGACGGCAAATCAAACATGATCTCGAGCAAGGCGTGCTCCATGATGGAGCGCAAACCCCGCGCACCGGTCTTGCGTTCCAGCGCCTTCTTGGCGATCAGCTGCAGTGCCGATTCACGGAACTCCAGTTCCACACCTTCCATCTTGAACAGCTTCACGTACTGCTTGGTCAGCGCGTTCTTGGGTTCGACCAGGATCTTGACCAGCGCGGCTTCGTCCAGCGATTCCAGGGTTGCGACGGCAGGCAGCCGGCCGACGAATTCCGGAATCAGACCAAACTTGATGAGGTCTTCCGGCTCGACGTCACGTAACACTTCGCCAATTGCACGCGCATCATCCTTGCTCTTTACCTCCGCACCGAAACCGATGCCACCCTTCTCCGAACGACGCAGGATGATCTTGTCCAGGCCGTCGAACGCACCACCGCAGATGAAAAGAATATTGGTGGTATCGAGCTGGATGAACTCCTGGTTCGGATGCTTGCGGCCACCTTGCGGCGGAACGGAAGCAATCGTGCCCTCAATCAGCTTCAGCAGAGCCTGCTGCACACCTTCCCCGGAAACATCACGGGTGATGGAAGGGTTGTCGGACTTGCGGGAAATCTTGTCGATCTCGTCGATGTATACAATGCCCCGCTGCGCCTTTTCAACCTCATAGTCGCACTTCTGCAGCAGCTTCTGCATGATGTTTTCGACATCTTCGCCCACGTAACCGGCTTCTGTCAGTGTGGTAGCGTCCGCAATGACGAAAGGCACATCCAGCACCTTGGCTAGAGTTTGTGCGAGAAGAGTCTTGCCGGAACCGGTGGGACCGATTAGCAGAATATTGCTCTTGGCAATTTCCACATCGTCCTTCTGGGCCGACTGATCGAGACGCTTGTAGTGGTTGTATACCGCGACGGACAGATTCTTCTTGGCCTGCGTCTGGCCAATGACGTACTGATCCAGGATTTCGCAGATTTCTTTCGGCGTAGGCAGGCTGTCGCTGCGCGGCTTGAGGCCATTTTCATCCTGCACC
>DASTRT010000024.1:0-3280 GCA_035761085.1 Methylophilaceae bacterium | reverse complement strand
AGGTGCCCGCCGCGCTGCCGCTGTAGCTCAAGGTGGCGCCAGTGTCGGCGTCGGTGGCCGTGACCTGGCCGCTGGCCGTCAGCGTGCTGTCTTCGGTGACCGTGCCGGCTTGTACGCCTGAGCTGATCACCGGGGGGTGGTTTACTGCTGGAGTAGTTGTATTGCCGGCAGTTACGGAGGTATTGAGATTATCGCTGCTGTCATCGGGCACAAGACGGCCTTCCAGCCGCTCGGTATTGCTGATTTCTTCAGAGAACCGGTCGAACTGGAAGTTGAAGCGATTGAGGACTTCATCAATCCGCAGCAGCTCTACGAACGAAAACCCATAGTTGTTAGAGATTGGGGCATTGAAGCCGGCAGATGTTTCTTCGAGCACTTCGTTGATGTCGCGGC
This sequence comes from Methylophilaceae bacterium, assembly GCA_035761085.1. GTDB lineage: Bacteria > Pseudomonadota > Gammaproteobacteria > Burkholderiales > Methylophilaceae > DASTRT01. Next base: position 2,887 of record DASTRT010000024.1, on the reverse strand, counting down.
CGTCTTCAATCGCCTGAATGACGGATTGGATGGTAGCCTGATCAAGCGCGCTATCGCTTGAGTCGGGCTGGATGATATCGACCAGATCTTGCGTGAATTTGACGGTTTCGTCACCGGAAATTTCAATGGTTCGGCCATTGACCAGCTGCAGCTCGACGACCACGCCAGGCATAGTAATGATGGTGTCGCCAGGCTGGACGGTATCCCCCAGCTTGATGAGTTTTTTATTGCCGTTCGGGTCGACGACGAATGCTTCCCCGGTGACGGAAACTACGGTTCCAAGTGTGGCCATACGGACCCCTGAATTCAGTTAACCGATTAAATTGCTGCGCTTGTGCGTATTAAACGAAAAAAGTAAAGGCTGGGATATTGTCCTGAAGGACAATGGTTGAGTCAGTGACTGGGAGAGGATTGATCGTTGAGTATCAGGGCGAGCTGCAGGCGATCCTTGATGCCCAACCGCTCGAAAACGGCCGAAAGGTGTGCCTTGACCGTACGCTCGGTAATGTCGAGGGACCGGGCGATCTCCTTGTTGCTCAGGCCTTGTGCCGCTTGAAGCGCAACTTCTTTCTCCCGCTGGGTCAACAGGGCAAGCGCTTCATTGACCTGAACGGGGGAACTGCGTACCAGAGACGTCCCTACTGCGATCATCCTCTGCAGCAGTTCGCGACCGAGCCAGATGCCGCCGTGGTTGACCACCGCCCTTACCTCGGTGATAACTTGCGGCGAACTATAGGAATGGCAATAGCCGACGGCACCCTGGCTCAGCGCCAAAAGCGCCTGATTCTGGTCGGGGACATCCGCCAGGATGACAATGCGGGGGCCGAAATAGTCGCGAAGGATATGAGAAATAGTGGATACCATCCACTGCTGGCCGTCATGCCCTACGTGCAGCCAGAACAGGCAGTCATCCTTGGAAGCTTGATCCACTGCCGCCAACGTTTGGTAGATTCTTGCATCAGGGCAGGCATCGGACCAATTCGCAAGCATACGGTTGCGCGGGCATAGGAATATATCGCGCATTATCTCTCAGTAAATGCGTATGACTTGGCCTTTAGGACGGGCTTCAACAGATAGGAAAGTATCGTTTTCTTGCCGGTCATGATATCCACTTGCGCAACCATGCCGGGAATGATCGGCAGCTGCTTGCCCAGACTGGATCGTAGCGTGCGAACCCGCACGACGTAGTAGGCGTTACCCTTGTCATCGACGACGGAGTCGGGCGAAACGTTTTCAACGATCGCATCCAGTGTGCCGTAGATGGTGTAGTCATAGGCGGTGAGCTTGACAGTAGCCGGCTGCAGCAGGCGCACGAAAGCAATATCCTTGGGCTGGATCTTGGTTTCCAGGACGAGTGCATCATCCGTCGGAACGATCTCCATGACCTCCTTGCCCGGCGGTATCACCCCGCCCACGGTATTGTAGAAAAGGCGATTCACCTTGCCATTGACGGGCGATTTCAAGGTTGCCTGCTGCACCCTGTCCTTCAGGGCGACACTGGTAGCCTTCAGGCCGTTGAGCTTTGCGGTGGTCTCGTTGAGATCCGCTCCGTTCTGGCTCTTGAAAGTCTGTTCCACTTCCTGGATCTTGCCTTGCGCCTCGGCAATCGCCGCCTTGATGCGCTCTATCTGGGCCTTGGCCTGATCCCGATCCCCGCGCAATCTCGAGGTATCGCGCTCCAGCCGCAGCAGATCCACTTCGGAAACTGCACCGCTCGCTTCCAGCGGTTTGGTCACTGCCAATTCACGGCTGCTAAGCTCGTAGCCTTTCTCGGCCTGCTCGAGCTTGGCCTTGGTCTCAACCAGCTCTTTCTCGCGTTGAGTGACTTGGTCGCGCGCAATGCCCATCTGCGATGCCAGGGTGTCCTTGCTGGCGTTGTATAGCGCCAGTTCCTGGCTGTATACGGCAGGCGCTTCCTTCTGCACTTCGGGCGGTGGATTGAATGGAGTACCGTTCACCAATGCCTGCAAGCGCGACTGCTTGGCGAGCAGCGAGAGATACTGGCTACGGTTCTCGCGGAAAGAGGAAATGGCCCGCGTTTCGTCAATTTGGATCAAAGGGTCGCCGATCGAAACGGTCTGGCCTTCCTGCACCAAGATATCGGTGACGATACCGCCATCCAGCGACTGAATGACCTGCACCTGCCGTGAAGGCGTTACCCTGCCCTCGCCGCGCACGACTTCGTCCACCTGGGTAAAAGCTGCCCACAGCAGCAGGGCCACCAGGATGATGATGATCCAATACAGCAGCGTCTTGGCTCTTAAGGGTTCTTGCTCTTCCATCGCCAACTCAGCCTCTTCCGTCCATGCAAGATCTTCTTTGGTATCTAACGGGGCCCACTTTCGGAAAAGCAGGTAAAACGGCCCCGTCAGCCATTTGTGTTTGTAAAAGAAGTTGTGCAGCCTGCCAAAAATACCGAATAGGCTTTGCCTCATGTTGCCTTACCGACCTTACCTGTTCTCAATGCTTCGATCACCTGTTCCTTGTGGCCGTCCGCCACGATCTTGCCGCTGTCAATGACGATGATGCGGTCAACCAGCTCAAACAGGGAGGAACGGTGAGTAATGACAATCAACGTCTTGCCGACCGACATCTCCATCAGACGCTTCTTGACCAGCTCCTCACCGGAGTGATCCATGGAACTTGTGGGCTCGTCGAGCAGCAGAATCGACGGATTGTGGATGACCGCACGCGCAATGCCGACTCCCTGGCGCTGACCGCCAGACAGTGTCTCGCCGCGTTCGCCGATGGGCATATCGAAGCCCTTGGGATGCGTATTGATGAATTCGTCTATGCCACCGATACGGGCAGCCGTCAGCACCAGGCTGTCATCCGCGTGCGGCATGGCGACTGCAATGTTTTCACGCATCGAGCCATAGAATAGATT
>DASTRT010000023.1:0-7715 GCA_035761085.1 Methylophilaceae bacterium | reverse complement strand
AAAAGCCGCTCGCGAGCGAACGGCTTCCTGCATGGGATGCATACGGCGCATCCCGGCCGGGCATTCGCGTCAGTTGGAACCTGCAACCTTGGGTTGCTCTTCGTAAATCAGCAAGGGCTTGCCTTCGTCGGAGATCGTACTTTCATCGATCACCACTTTTTGCACACCCTTATGGTTGGGGAGGTCATACATCACATCCATCAGAGCGTGCTCGACAATGGAACGCAGACCGCGCGCCCCCGTCTTGCGCTTGATTGCCTTGCGAGCAATTGCCGTCAGCGCACTCGGACGAATTTCCAGTTCCACCCCTTCCATTGCCAGCAGCTTCTGGTACTGCTTGACGATTGCATTCTTGGGCTCGACCAGGATTTCCATCAAGGCAGCCTCGTCGAGCTTGGCCAGCGTCGCCACCACGGGCAGACGGCCGATCAGCTCTGGAATCAGGCCGAACTTGATCAGGTCTTCCGGCTCCACCTGGGGCAGCACTTCGTTGACATCGCGCTCTTCCTTGCTCTGCACTTCCGCGCCAAAACCGATGCCGGTCTTGTCCGAGCGCTGCATGATGATCTTTTCCAGACCGTCGAATGCCCCGCCGCAGATGAAAAGGATGTTGGTGGTGTCGACCTGCAGAAAATCCTGGTTCGGATGCTTGCGGCCACCTTGCGGCGGCACGGAAGCAATCGTGCCCTCGATCAGCTTCAGCAAAGCCTGCTGCACGCCTTCCCCGGACACATCACGGGTAATGGAGGGATTGTCGGACTTGCGGGAAATCTTGTCGATTTCATCGATGTATACGATGCCCCGCTGTGCCTTTTCCACTTCATAGTCGCACTTCTGCAGCAGCTTCTGCATGATGTTTTCGACATCTTCGCCCACATAACCGGCTTCTGTCAGTGTGGTAGCGTCCGCAATGACGAATGGCACGTCCAGCACCTTGGCCAGCGTCTGTGCAAGCAGCGTCTTTCCGGAACCAGTAGGCCCAATCAGCAGGATATTGCTCTTGGCAATTTCAACATCATCCTTCTGTGCCGACTGGTCGAGGCGCTTGTAGTGATTGTATACAGCGACAGACAGATTTTTCTTTGCCTGCGTCTGGCCAATCACGTACTGATCCAGGATTTCGCAGATTTCTTTCGGCGTAGGCAGGCTGTCACTGCGTTGCTTCAGCCCGTTCTCATCCTGCACTTCCTCACGGATGATGTCATTGCACAGATCCACGCATTCATCGCAGATGAATACGGAAGGACCCGCAATCAGCTTTCTAACTTCGTGCTGGCTTTTGCCGCAAAAAGAACAATAAAGTAACTTTTCGCCTTCTGCTTTACTGGTCATGTATCTTCCTGGCTGGCTCTCATAATTCCATCTTATGCGGCATCTGCACGGTTTGCAATTACCTTATCTACCAGGCCGTAGCTGACCGCCTGCTCAGCACTCATGAAGTTGTCACGATCGGTATCGCGGTCCACTTCCTCGATCGGCTTGCCGGTGTGGGACGACAAAATACGGTTCAGACGCTCACGTAAATAGAGGATTTCCTTGGCATGGATTTCGATATCCGATGCCTGGCCCTGGAACCCGCCCAGCGGCTGGTGGATCATCACGCGCGAATTGGGCAGGCAGTAACGCTTGCCCTTGGCGCCCGCGGTCAGCAGCAAGGCGCCCATGCTGGCGGCCTGGCCGACGCACAATGTGCTGACATCAGGCTTGATGAACTGCATGGTGTCATAGATCGCCATACCGGCAGTGACGGAGCCGCCAGGTGAATTGATATAGAAGGAGATGTCCTTGTCCGGATTCTCGGCTTCCAGGAACAGCAGCTGCGCCACCACCAGATTGGCCGTCATGTCATTGACCGGGCCTACCAGGAACACCACACGCTCCTTGAGCAGACGCGAGTAGATATCGTAAGCGCGTTCGCCGCGTCCGCTTTGCTCAATGACCATCGGGATATACCCGAGGCCTTGAGGTTCCCATTGATTTGTCATGCTCATTGATTATTTCCCATCAAGTCGTCGAATTTCACTTTTTTCTCAGTCACCTTGGCGGAGTCCAGTACCCAGTTGACCACGTTTTCTTCCGTGGCCAGGGCGGCGGGCTCATCGAGACGCTTGGGATCTTCGTAATACCAGCGGACGACTTCTTCCGGACGCTCAAAGCTCTGTCCGAATTGGTCAACCATTGCGCGGATTTGTTCCGGGGTAGCATGCAAGTTGTTCTTGTTGATGATTTCACCGAGGATCAGCCGCAGGCTGGCATTACGTTTGGCCTGATCTTCGAACAAGGCAGGCTCCAGGCTGATATTGCTGACATCTACGCCGCGTTGCTGCAGATTATTTTTTGTCGTCTGCATCAGGCGATTGACTTCCACGCCAAGCAGCGTCTTGGGCAGCTCGATTTCCACGTTGTCCACCAAGGCCTGGAATACCTGCTCCTTGAGGCGTGCACGAATACGCTTCTGCACTTCCTGTTCGAGACTTTCCTTGATTTCGGCGCGCATCTTTTCGACGTCACCATCTTCCACACCCAGCTTGCGGGCAAAGTCGGCATCTACTTCGGGCAGCTTGGCTTGTGCCACCTCGAGGAAACCTACGTCATAGCTCACCGTCTTGCCGGCCAGCTGCTCGGGCTTGTGGTCATCAGGGTAGCTGATCTCGAAGGTCTTGCTGCTGCCGGCCTTGTTGCCGATCAGGTTGTCGTCGAATTCGGGAACGCGGCCGCCTTCACCCAGCACCAACTCGATACCCTGCTCTCCGGTATTTTCCACTTCCTCGCCATCAATGGAAGCACGCAGGGTGATTCTGACCTTGTCGCCCTTCTTGGCTACGCGCTTCACCGGCTCATAGGTGGCGCGTTGCTTGACCAGTACGTCGATGGTCTTTTTAACATCGGCATCACTGACTTCCAGTGCCGGCTTTTCAATCTTGATCTTGTCGAGCTTGTCCACCTTGATTTCAGGGAAGACTTCAAATGTAGCGACATATTCAAACTGGTCTGCAACATCGCCGAACGGTTTGTGTTCGATGCTGGGGAAACCGGCTACACGCAGCTTGTTTTCTTCCACCGCGTCGGAAAAGGTCTGCTCCACCGTCTTGGAAAGCACTTCATTGCGCACTTGCGCGCCATATTGCTGCTGCACCAGCTTCAGAGGCACCTTGCCCGGACGAAAACCAGCAAGCTTGACCGTGCGAGCGAGACTGGCAATACGTTGGCTCACCTCTTCTTCGATGGGTTTCATCGGCACCACGACCGTCATTCGGCGTTCAAGGTTGCTGATAGTTTCAACGGTTGCTTCCATGTGCTGTTCCTTGATTCATTAGCTTGGTGCGAAAGGAGAGACTCGAACTCTCACGCCTTGCGGCGCTGGAACCTAAATCCAGTGCGTCTACCAATTCCGCCACTTTCGCAGTTACTGTAGCTTGGTTAATGTTAGAAGATAATGCAGTCGTATAACGCCCCACTTTGAGCCGTCGTATTGTATCTTAACTAAGCCCCCTGAGGAACCTAGCAGAGGCTTCGCCACGGCAATTGACACACGGCCGGGATAGGAAGGAAGATATGCCTGACGGCCTGCTTGCAGGAATGTATGACCGATTCAAAGAAAGCCAATATGCAAAACACGATCAACGAGGAAGAAATCCGTATGCTGCGCTCCGAAATGGAGATGCTGATGAGAGAGCGCCAGGCCCTGCTCAAGGTAACAGGTGCCGCCGCCGGATTGATTGCCGAGCTTGACAGCCATGACTTGCCAGGGGGCACGGTGGAAGCTGCCGAATTGTTGGCGACCAGCATCAACACCCTTCCCGAAGAAACCTTGCAGGATGCGCTAGGCGCCGTGCACGCCGCCATTGCCGAGTAATCCATAGCCTCGGCTGCGCTGCAATTGCAGCCAGCCGGCTCTGCAGTTAATATCGGGCCGCAGAGGCTATATGAATCATTACTATAAAAAAACGACGCGCGCCCGGCGTCTGGCTCTCAGCGCATTGGCCCTGCTTTCGGGCTGCGCTTTCCAGACCTACAGCCCCAAACCGCTGGATCCAACGCTCACAGCCGAGCACCTGCAGGCGCGCGATCCTTCCCAGCCAGCATTCCGGCAATACCTATTGTCGCAGGGTTATAGCGAAACCCAGTTACCCATCAGACAATGGGATCTGCGCGACCTCACCTTCAGCGCCTTCTACTTCCATCCTCAGCTCGAAGTCGCCCGTGCAAAATGGCGGGCCACCCAGGCGAAGGAGATTACTGCCGGATCCCGCCCCAACCCCGGTATTTCCGGGCTCGTGGAGCATCATAGCCAGGATGGCAATTCGCCTTGGCTGTATGGAATTGCATTTGATATCCCCGTCGTCACCGGCGACAAGCGACAGGCACGCATAGAGGAAGCAACAAACCTTTCCAACGCCGCTCGCATGGAAATCGGCCAGACCGCATGGGATATCCGTAAGCGGCTGCGGGAAGACTGGCTCAGTTATAACGAATCCCGGCAGCGAGCCGCGGTTCTGCGTGATGAAACGGCCTTACGCAAGGAAATCGTGGATATGCTGGAAGCCAGGCTCAGTGCCGGTATGGTCTCCAACGTGGAACTAGGCAATGCCAGATTGCTCTGGCAGGAGGCCCAGCAGGCGCTGTTGGCTGAAGAGGGGCGCCTTCCTGGCCTCGAAGCCGCCTTGGCCAGCAGCGCCGGCCTGTCAGTGAAGTCATTCCGGCAACTTGCGCTCAAGCCGCTGGCAGACCTCTCCACCACCGCCCTTCCCCCGCCTGAACAGCAATTGAAACCCGAACTGCAACAGGCAGCAATGCTCAACCGCCTGGATATCCGCGCCGCACTCGCACGTTACGCCGCTGCCGAAGCCAAGCTGCGGCTGGAAATCGCCCGGCAATATCCGGATATTGTATTGTCACCCGGCTACAGCTATGACCAGGGCGACCGTATCTGGTCGCTTGGCTTCTCAACCCTGCTCGCCCTGGTCGACCGTAATCAAGGACTGATCGCGGAAGCGAAAAGCCTGCGCGAAGTCGAAGCCGCGCAGTTCGAAGCCTTGCAGGCCAATGTAATTGCAGAACTCGACCAGGCCGAAGCCCGTTATTCAGCAGCCGTGGATGAATGGAAGAAAGCTCGCGAGTTGCTGGATGCCCAGCAAAGCCAGGCCGCGCGAATTTCACGCCAGTTCGACCGGGGTTATGCTGACCGGCTGGAGTACCGTACTGCTCAACTCTCCACGGTACTAGCCAGGCAAGGTCTGGCCAGCGCCTACTACAAAGTGCAGCGATCAGTGGGTGCGCTGGAAGACGCCGTCCAGCGCCCTCTCGAGGATGGAGACAGCATTTTGCTGGAAAACCTGGAAACGAAGAATGGCCCAAGCCCTTCAGGAGCCGCCAATGAACCGTAAAGTCGCAATCATCATCGCCCTGCAGGCACTCATCATCGTCATCCTGTTCTGGGTGCTCGTGTTCTATGGCAAGGACGAGTACGAAGCCTATACCCAGGGCGATGAAGAACAGATCGAGACGCCAAGCAGGGTCAGCACCGACAAGGGCTCAACCGTAGTGACACTGGGGCCACAAACACAGAAGCAGAGTGATATCCGTACCGCCCCCCTGCAAGCCGGGGCGCACCAGGACAGCTTCTACAGTTACGGCGTGGTTATCAGCATAGAACCCCTGATCGACTTGCGTTCACGCTACCTGGCGGCCAAGGCTGATGCCAATGTGGCACGGGCTGCCCTGGCCAATAGCCGGCAGGAGTATCAGAGGCTGCTGGAACTCAATCGGGACAACCGCAATGTTTCCGATCGCGCCGTGATCGCAGCCGAGGCGGCATGGAAAGCGGACGAAGCCAGGCTGTTGGCAGCCGAAAATGCAGTCGGCAGCCTGCGCGACAGTATCCGCCAATCCTGGGGAGAAGTACTGGCGGAAGAAATAGCCAAACCAAGCAGCGATCTGCTGCAGCGCCTGCTGCAATACGATGACGTGCTGCTACAGGTCACTCTGCCATTCGACTACCCTACGCCAAAACCGGGAAGCCTCCTGACCGTATCGCCGTCGGGCTCTACCGGCAAGAGCATCCAGGCCCGCTTCGTTTCCGCTTCTCCGCAGACCGACAGCACGATCCAGGGGAAAACCTACTTCTTCCGCGCGCCAGCCGACGACCTGCGCTCTGGTATGCGCATTCGAGTGCGCATGGCCAACACCAGCGGCAAGGCCGTGACCGGAGTCATCGTGCCGGATGATGCGGTGGTCTGGTATGGCGGCCAGGCCTGGGTCTATGTCAAGGAAGGCAACGACCGTTTTGTCCGCCATGCGATCGACACCGATCGGGAAGCGGCAGGCGGCTGGTTCAATACCGGTTCCCTCAAGCCAGGCCAGCTGGTCGTGACGCGCGGTGCCCAGTTGCTGCTTTCGGAGGAATTCAAGTATCAGATCACCAATGAAAACGATGATTGATGCTGCGCTTCCAATCCTCGATTACAAAGCCAGGGGCTGCTGAGTCATGATGCAGGCGCTGGTACGTTTCGCGATTCGCTTCAATGGCGTCATCATCGGCCTCGCCAGCCTGATGGTAGTGTTCGGGCTGTACACCCTCACGCGCAGCAACCTGGATGTATTCCCGGAATTTTCTCCGACCCAGCTGGTGATCCAGACGGAATCGCCCGGTCTTTCCGCCGAGCTCGTGGAAACCCTGGTGAGTCAGCCCATCGAAAACGCCATCGCCGGCACCGTAGGCATCGATTCAATGCGCTCACAGTCCATCCCCGGCTTGTCTGTCATCACCATCATCTTCCGTGAAGGTACAGACATCTACCGCAACCGGCAGGTAGTGGCCGAGCGGCTCGCCACGCTGGGTAATCAGCTGCCGCACGGCATTACGCCTGGCATCACCCCACTTACCTCTTCCGCCAGCACCGTGCTGGGCATCGGCCTGACTTCCAAAACCCGCTCCCTGATGGAGCTCCGCACGCTGGTCGACTGGACGATCCGGCCTCACCTGCTTGCGGTTCCCGGGGTTGCGGATGTGAACGTCTTTGGTGGCAAGGTACGGCAGTTCCAGATTCGGGTGAACCCCGAAATGCTGATCCATTACGGGGTTTCGCTGCAGCAGGTCATGCAGGCCGCCGAAAAAGCCACGGGCGTCAGCGGCGCCGGCTTCATCGAGAACAAGAACCAGCGCATCGTCATCAATACCGAAGGGCAGGCGCTGACGCCGCAACAGCTGGGGCAGACAACGCTGCTGCATCACAACGGGCAAACGGTACGCCTGGCAGATATCGGTCAGGTTGTCGAAGGGCCGGCACCCTCGATCAGCGCGGCATCCATCAATGGCGAACCTGGTGTTTATCTCTCCCTGCAGGGGCAGCTCGGTGCCAATACCCATGGCGTAACCCGGGCCATCGAACAGGCTCTGCATGAAATCGAGCCAACACTGAAAGCGGAAAAGGTGACCTTGCATGCCGGTCTGTTCCGCCCGTCGAACTTCATTGAGACGGCAATCGACGGGGTGCGCACCGATATCCTGATCGGCTCCGCATTGGTCATCACGATCCTGTTCCTGTTCCTGTTCAATGCACGTACCGCCTTCATTTCGGCCACGGCAATCCCGCTCTCACTGCTCACGGCCATCGTCGTGCTCAATTATTTCGGCATGGGCCTCAACATCATGGTTCTGGGAGGTCTGGCCATTGCCCTGGGGGAAGTAGTGGATGACGCCATCATCGATACGG
>DASTRT010000022.1:0-2617 GCA_035761085.1 Methylophilaceae bacterium | reverse complement strand
CTGCTGCTCAAGCACCGGCCCAAGGATTTCGATGTCGCCACCAACGCCACGCCGGAAGAAGTCAATCGCGTATTCCGCCGCTCGCGCATCATCGGGCGGCGTTTCCGTCTGGTACACGTCATGTGGGGGCCTGAAATCGTCGAGGTATCCACCTTCCGCGGCAGCCACCTGGCCGACAGCACCGAAAACGAAGCGAGAACCACCGAGAGCGGGCGTATTTTGCGCGATAACGTGTTCGGCAACCAGGAAGAGGACGCCCTGCGGCGCGACTTCACCGCCAATGCGCTTTATTACGACCCGACGACGCAAATCGTCACCGATTTCTGCAATGGCGTAGCCGACATCAAGGCAGGCTACCTGCGCATCATCGGCGACCCGGTCCAGCGCTATCGCGAAGACCCGGTGCGCATGCTGCGCGCCGTGAGGCTTTCCGCCAAGCTTGGCCTCAAGCTGGATCGCGCCACCGAAGCACCCATTCCCAAATTGGCCGATATCCTGGCCGACGTGCCACCGTCGCGACTGTTCGACGAAATGCTCAAGCTCTTTCTTTCCGGCCATGCCATCGAGAGCGCCAACGCGTTGCGCCAGCACGGCTTGCACCACGGCCTGCTGCCGCTGTTGGATGTGGTTCTGGAGCAGCCCATGGGCGAGCGTTTCGTCATGCTGGCGCTGAAGAATACCGACGACCGCGTATTGCAGGACAAGCCAGTCTCGCCGGCATTCCTGTTCGCCACGCTGCTGTGGCACGAGGTGCTGGTGGCCTGGAAGAAATACGAAGCAGAAGGCCAGCGCGCCATCCCGGCCCTGCACATGGCGATGAACGAGGTCATCGACATCCAGGCCGAGAAGCTCGCCATCCACAAGCGCTACAGCGCCACCATGAAGGAAATCTGGGGCCTGCAGCCACGGTTCGAACAGCGTGCCGGCCGCCGGCCGTTCAGCCTGCTGGAGCATCCACGCTACCGTGCGGCCTATGATTTCCTGTTGCTGCGCTGCGAATCCGGCGAATTGCCGGAGGAAATCAGCCAGTGGTGGACCCGTTTTGCCGAGGCCGACCCTGCTGCGCGGACTGCCATGCTGTTGCCGGATACCGGCCCCAAGAAAAAGCGCCGCCGCAAGAAGAAGCCCGCTGCGCCTGCCGCTCCGGCAAACCCCGAGTAGATGCCGCGCGCATTTATCGCCATCGGCAGCAATCTGCAGCAGCCGCGTATTCAGGTAAATCGGGCTTTCGAACTGCTTGCCAGCCTGCCGCAGACCCGCTTGGTCAAACGCTCCTCCCTTTACCGCACGGCGCCGATAGGCTATGACAACCAGCCCGATTTCATCAATGCGGTAGCAGAAATTGAAACTGAGCTGGAGCCCCAGCAATTATTGAAAGAGCTGCTGGCGCTGGAATCACAGCAGGGACGCGAACGGCCTTTTCCCAATGCACCTCGCGTGCTTGACCTCGACCTGCTGCTTTACAATAACACCATGATGCAAACCTCTGAACTCACCCTGCCGCATCCACGCATGCATGTGCGCGGTTTTGTGATGCTGCCGCTGGCCGAGATCGCGCCTGATATCGAAATTCTAGGTCAAGGCAAGGCAACGGCTTTGGCAGCGCAGTGCCAGGGGCAGGGCGTGGAAAAGCTGGCAAACTGAATATGCAATTAAACGAAAAATATCACTACATCGTCATCGAAGGTCCGATCGGTAGCGGCAAGACGACGCTTGCACGCAAGTTGTCCGACCGCTTCTCCGTGGACCTCATGCTGGAAAACGCCGAGGCCAACCCTTTCCTGCCCAAGTTCTACCAGGATGCGCCGCGCTATGCCCTGCCCACGCAGCTCTTTTTCCTGTTCCAGCGCGCTGGCCAGATTCGCGATCTCACGCAGCGCGACATGTTCGCCAAGGCGGTGGTTTCCGACTTCTTCCTTGAGAAGGATCCGCTGTTTGCACGACTGAATCTCAACGACGAGGAATTCGCGCTCTACCGCCAGATGTACCAGCAATTCCACCTGCAAGCGCCGGCACCCGATCTCGTCATCTACCTGCAGACGCCGGTGGATGCCCTGCTGGAACGCGTCAGCCAGCGCGGCATCCACTACGAGCAAGGCATACCGCGCGAATATCTGTCACGACTGGCAGATGCCTACAGCGAATTTTTCCATCAGTACGACGCCGCACCGCTATTGATCGTGAATAACGAGAAGCTCAATCTGGCCAGCAACGACGAGGCACTCGACCTGCTGCTCGAGCGTATCGGCCAGATCCGCGGCACGCGTGAATTCTTCAATCCCAATCTGGACTAGCGATGAATCTCGGCAATCTCCGTCAGATGCAGGCACGCGGCGAAAAGATCGCCGTGCTGACCTGCTACGACTCCAGCTTCGCCGCGCTATGCGAAAAGGCCGGTGTGGATGTGCTGCTGGTTGGCGATTCGCTAGGCATGGTGCTGCAGGGCGCTGGCAGCACGCTGAGCGTGACTCTGCGCGATATGCAGTACCACACGCGGTGTGTGGCGGCAGGCAGTAAACATAGCTACATCATTACCGACATGCCATTCGGCAGCTACCAGCAGAACCCGGAACAGGCCCTGCGCTCGGCCGTGCGCCTCATGGCAGCCGGCGCGCAT
>DASTRT010000021.1:0-4617 GCA_035761085.1 Methylophilaceae bacterium | reverse complement strand
TCGGAATCAGTACATCCACACGGCTCATGACAACATCCTTCCTGCCTGTGGCGAGGAACGGCGGGCGTACAGATAAGGGTTGAGCGTGGGGTCGTTGTACATCTTGAACTGGCGGTACACCTTGAAATAGGCACGCCCTGCCTCCGCCTCACGCAGCAGCTGATCCAGGCAGGAGATCAGGTCCTGCCGCTGCAGTTGCAGGCGTTCCAGCTTGTTGCGGCAGGTCTCGATGTGTTCCGGGCTGGCATCGGTGCGCTCGGTCTGCTCGCGCATGTGGAAGATCTTGAGCGCGAGAATGGACAGCCGGTCGATCATGGCGCCCGCAGTCTCGCTGTTGAGCCGCGCATCCGAATCCGGCGTCACATGCTGCAGCTCGGTCAGGATGGCCTCATCCAGCGCCTCGATGGCGTCATTGCGCTTCTGGTTGTACTGGTCGATAAGCCGCTTGCTGGCGGCAATTTCCGCGGCGTCCACATCGGTACGTCTGGCCTTGTCCTCCTCACCCCATAGCAGGGTGTTGAAGCGATGGTTGGCTTCCACCCAGCGCCAGGCGTCAGTAGCGGCATCGGCAAAGCGGTTGCGATGCGGACTGTGCAAGACCTGGTCGTGGAAACGTGCAATCGAATTTCCGTCAAAACTTTTGAGCATTTCTGTTTCTCCACACAGCCATCCGGACGGGAGGGATACTTCGGCCACAGGCGTAAAGAAAGCCGGCGCCGGCGACGCACCATCGCGGCGAAAAGGAACCCCTGTCTGGTTGGCGGTTAACGCTAGCTAGTGTTTCCGGCGAGGGTCATTGCCGGAACGGTTATCCTGCATGGTGTCCTGGACGTTGTCCTGGGAAGGTCCCTTGAATGCCTCGCTGACATCTGCCGGCGTCTGGAAATCTTCATCCGGCAACTGTTCGAGGGAAGCACAGACGCTCTCGTCCGCACCGTTTTGCCTGGCGCTCTTGATGAGATCGCGTTTGCTGGCGGGGTAATCCACGCCCTTGAGATACTTCTGAATCTGGATCGGATTTGCATGTGCCATGATTCGCTTGCTCCTTCAGTTGGTTAACAATGCATGTTGAATGTGTTCATCCCAGGTTCCACACCAGGGCGCCTGAGCCGCTGTTCTCAGCCTGATACTTGGCAGACGGCAGCAGATCCACGCCCGGGAACGGCTGGGCCGTATCGGCCTCGCCATGCAGCAGGCTTTGCACCGCTGCAACCACCTGCGACGGCTGTACCTTGGTCAGGCAATCGCCATGCCCTTTGGGGCAGACGCTCTTGAAACAGAACCGGCAGGGTACGTCGTGGAACAGCACCCGGCTCCGGGCCTGCCAGGGCGTGTGCTGCGGGTTGGTAAGGGCATAGAGGTCGACTAGAGGTGTGCCGATGGCAGCCGTCATGTGGGCGGGGCCAGTGTTGTTGGAAATGACTGCTGCCGACAGGGCAATGGCGGCGCCAAGCTGCCCGATATCGAGTTGGCCGGCCAGTGACCGGATGGCAGGCGCCGGCAGGCCGGAAGCCGCGATGATGTCGTCGATCAGGTCGGCTTCTCCGCTATCGCCAGTCAGCAGGATGTGCATACCCAGCTCTTCATGCAGCGCAGCCGCCACCCGTGCCCAATGCTCGGGCGGATAACGGCGCGATACCGCTGTGGCACCGGGGTGCAGCATGACCCATTGCCGGCTGTCCACATCGTCGAGGCCGAGCCTACGCCTGAGCCAGGCGACGTCATCCTGCTGCACGGCAAAGGACAGATGCTCATTGACCGAGCGGAAACCGACAGTGGCGACCAGGTCCAGCTGGCGCCGCACCTCGTGGCGTATGCCTTGCGCCGGCTCGACATCGAGCACCCAGTTTGTCAGTAGCTGGTACGGATTTTCGTGACAGTGCGCCAGCCGCAGCGGGATGCGCGCCAGATGGCACAGCATTGCCGTCGGCAAAGGATTCTGGCTGAACGAAGTGAAGATCACCGCGGCATCGAACTCGCGCTGCCGCAGAATCTCCATCATCTCCAGCTGATAGTCCGGATCGCGCTCGGGGCTGCTCTTGAGCCACGGCGGGGCATAGACGATGGTGTCGTCGATTTCCGGGATATAGGGAGCGATGGCAGCGCCGCTCTTCGACGTCAGCAAGGTCAGCGAACAGCCGGGCAGCGACTCGCGAATGGCACGCAGCGCCGGCGTCGTCATGAGCACGTCGCCCAGGTAGTCGAGCCGGACGCAGAGAATATTGCGCGCCTGTTTCCAGCCCCCGTCCATCACACTACCCTCGTTTCCCGTATGGCGCCGGCCCGGTTGAACCATTGCTGCTGGGAGGTCGCGATCTGGATGGCTGCATCGTGCAGGTCGGCGGCGGTGAGGTCCGGCATGCGCATGGGTGAGACTTCCCATTCGGTTTCGTTGCCGTTGTCGATCAGCACCGTCTTGCAGCCGGCACGGCGGCCGGCCTCGATATCGTGCAAGATGTCGCCTATCATCCACGAGCTGGCGAGGTCGATGCCGTGGTCTTCCGCCGCCTGCAGCAGCATGCCGGGCAATGGCTTGCGGCAGTCGCAGTCCATCGCCAGGTTCTTGATGGCGCCGACCGGGTGATGCGGGCAGTAGTAGTAATCCACCAGCTGTACGCCCTCCGGCTGCAGCAGGTCGTCCAACCGCTGCCAGACACGGTTGAGATCGCTCTCCTCGAAATAGCCCATGGCGACTCCGGGCTGGTTGCTCACTACCACCAGCGAATACCCCAACTGACTGAGCAGCCGCAGACCTTCCGCCGCCTTGCACGAAAGGGTGATGCGCTCCGGGTCGACATTGAACGGCACGTCATTGATGAGCGTACCGTCCTTGTCGAGGAATACCGCTTTCCGCATGTTCATGATGGCGCCCTCGGTTTATGGCCAGGAAGTTTCCTGCATCGGCAGGATGGTGATTTCGGCCACGACCGAATTCTGGTGCAGCACCGAAATGATGGCGCGCGCGGCATCCAGCGGGTCCTGCAGCTTGGAGACGTCGAGATCGGGGAAGCGGTCCAGCAGGAAGGGGGTGCGCATGCCGCCGACGACGACTGCCGTGACCTTGATGTTGTCAGACCGCAGTTCGGCGTGCATTGCGTGTGACAGGCCCAGCAGGCCCCATTTGCTGGCATGATAGGCCGAGGCATTGGGCCAGGCGCGCTTGGCGGCAGTGGAGGAAATGTTGATGATATGGCCGCCGCCCGCCTGCTTCATGTGCTCGGATGCATGCTTGGAGAGAAAGAACGGACCGTTGAGGTTGGTGTTGATGACGCGCAGCCAGTCTTCGTCGGTCAGCTCGGACATGGGCAGCGTCTTGTCGGTGCCGGCATTGTTGATCAGCACATCGATGCGGCCGAATTTCTCCACGACCTCGGCAATGGCCTTCTCTGCTGATGCCGGGTCGCCGATATCGAAACTGCAGGCATGGATACGGCCGCTGCTGCCTTCCAGTGACTTGGCGTGCTGTGTGGCCTTGTCGCCGTGGATGTCGCAGATCGCCACATCAGCACCCTCTTCCGCCAGCAGCTGGCAAAGCGCTGCGCCCAATCCGCTGCCGCCGCCGGTGACCAGCACGGCCTTGCCGGCGAGATTGCCTTGCAGCGCCTGGCCGGCGCCCGAACTACGTTCTTTCACACTATCCTGTAATGGTTGCATTTGCATGGTGTTTCCCTATCGTGAGTTGAATTGTTGAATGATCGCGCCCGGTACGCTCCCCGCCATTCCGGCGGAAAGCGATACGGCAGCGGTACTGCCGGCTGCCGCCGTGACGGCAACCCGCTCGTAAACCGCAGCGGTGCGTTCGGCAACGCTGCGCCAGGTGTAAAATTGGTGGGCACGGCGCCACCCCTGCCAGCCCAGCTGGCGCGCATGTTCCGGATCGTCATGCAGCAGGGCCAGTCGCTCAGCCAGCGCTTCGGGGTTCTTGGGCGGCACCAGGTAACCGGTCTTGCCCTCCTCTACCGTGGTCTTGATGCCGCCCACCGCGGCGCCGATGACGGGCGTGGCACAGGCCATGGCTTCCAGCGGGGTGATGCCGAAGGGTTCGTACCACGGCGTGGTGACGAACACATCGGCAGCGCTGTAGTAATAGGCCAGCTCGCTACGCGACTTCTGGCCGATGAAAGTGATCTGCGACTGCAGATCGTGCAATTCGGCGAGCGCCATGAGGCGAGCCAGCTCAGGCGTTTCCATGGCGGCACCGGTGGGCGCATCGCCGCCGACGATCATCAGCCTGGCGCGGATATCGTGATGGTCACGCAGCACGGCCAGGCTCTCGATGACGTTATCCACACCCTTGCGCGGCACCATGCGCCCAAGCTGCAGCACGATGAAATCCTTGGCATCCAGCCCCAGCAGATTCCTCGCCTGGCCGCGTACCGGCCACAGCTCATCCGGATCGAATCCGCAGGGTACGATGTCCATGCGATTACGGTCGGCGCCGTAGAGTCGCTCCATGTCCAGGCGGTCCTGCGGGCATTCAGCAATGATGCGGTCGGCATCGAACATCAGACTTTTTTCGATCGTCACGCGTTCGGCCGGGAAGCGATCGGCATCGCCCTGCGACTGCCGTCGCACCAGGCCCAGCGCGTGGAAGGTGATGACATAGGGGATATCCAG
>DASTRT010000020.1:0-3518 GCA_035761085.1 Methylophilaceae bacterium | reverse complement strand
ACGGCCTATGCGATGCAGCATGTGCTGCCTAACTCGACGCGCGTCGACTGCGCGCTGTTTTTGCCGGAGCCGACCGGCATAGTGGCCGTGGACTCGAAGTTTCCGCTGGAGAATTACCACCGCATGCTGGCATCCGGTCTGGGCGAGGTTGAGCGCGTGCAGGCACAACGGCTGTTCAAGGCGGATGTCAAAAAGCACGTGGACGACATTGCGGCCAAGTACATCATTCCCAATGTCACGTCCGACGGCGCCGTGATGTTCGTGCCGGCGGAAGCCGTGTTCGCCGAAATCCACGCTTATCATCCGGACATCGTGGACTACGCGATGTCCAAACGGGTATGGGTGGTGTCACCGACCACCCTCATGGCGGTGCTCAACACGGCACGTGCCGTGCTAAAGGACGTGGAAACGCGCAAGCAGGTGCACATCATCAAGGACGAGCTCGGCAAGCTGGGCAAGGAATTCGGGCGCTTCGACGTGCGCATGAAGAAGCTGGCCGATCATATCCGCCAGGCGCACGAGGATGCCATGGACGTGCAGACCACGAGCCAGAAGATATCCCGCCGATTTGCCCAGATCGAGCGCGTCGAACTGGAAAGTCCGGCACAAGCTGCGCTGTCGCTGGCGAACTCGGATACGGAAGAAGAATCAGACTGAAAAATCGTACTAGGGAATTGCCATGATCAAGATCCTGTATTTCGCCAGGCTCAAGGAAGAGCTGGGCTTGTCCGCTGAAGACTTCGAGCTGCCTTATGAAAATTTCACTGTTGCCGATCTCATGAGTTTGCTGGCTTCGCGTGGTGAATCGTGGCGGCGTGAGTTTGGTGCGGGCAGTACGTTGCGAGCAGCGATCAATTACGATGTGGCGCGTGAACAATCCATTCTGAAGAAGGGCGATGAGGTTGCCTTTTTTCCGCCCGTGACCGGAGGCTGATTTGTCCGTACGGGTTCAGAGCGAGGATTTCGACGTCGGCGTGGAAATCGATCGCATGCGTTTGAGACGCAAGGATACCGGCGCGGTCGTATCCTTCGTCGGCCAGGTGCGAGACATCAACGAAGGGTCGGGAGTCTCGGCGCTGACGCTGGAGCATTATCCGGGCATGACGGAAAAGGCGCTGCAGGAGATCGTTGATCAGGCCAAAAGTCGCTGGAATATTTTCGATGCGCTGGTGATCCATCGTGTTGGCGCCTTGCAGCCGGCGGATCAGATCGTGCTGGTAGTGGTGAGCGGCGCGCATCGTGGCGAGGCATTTGCCGCCTGCGAATTCATCATGGATTACCTCAAGACCGAAGCGCCTTTCTGGAAGAAGGAAAAGACGCCTGCTGGGGAGCACTGGGTGGAAGCGCGGCAATCCGACGATGCTGCACGAGAACGCTGGGAACAGTAAGCCTTTCGATGGATAAACCTGAAAGCAAGTGCCGCCTCGATAAGTGGCTGTGGGCTGCGCGTTTCTTCAAGACACGGAGCCTGGCTGCCTATGCCATCGACAGTGGTAAGGTGCACGTGGATGGCGAACGCGTGAAGGTAGCCAAGGAGGTCAGGCTTGGCGCGATGATCCACATCCGTCGCAAGGAGCTGGAAATCGAAGTCGTTGTGCGTGGTCTTTCCATTCAGCGCAAAGGCGCGCCTGAAGCCGCGCTGCTATATGAAGAAACTCCCGAAAGTGCGTCACGTCGCCAGGAAGCAGCGATAACGCGAGAAGCGGAACATGCACGGCGTGAGCGCGGCGCTGGACGGCCAACCAAGCGTCAGCTTCGCGACATCCGCAAATTCACCGGTAATTTCTGAGACCTATTCAAACAGACTCATCTGGGGAGTCGTCGGCCGCGGAGGCGTGAAGGCCTTGGTATTCATTGCCGGCCGGTCGAGGTTCAACCCCAGCCGTTTGGTGGCCAGCTTGAAGCGCTGGGCGATCATGTCGGCAAACAGCCCCGTCCCTCTCTGCCGCTCGAAGAAGGCCGCGTCATAAGCCTTGCCGCCGCGGCTCTGTTTCACAATACTCATCACATGCTCCGCCTTGAGCGGGAAATATGTCTTAAGCCATTCCTCGAACAGCGGCGCCACTTCCAGCGGCAGCCGCAGCAGCACGTAGCCGGCATATTTCGCGCCGGCCTTTGTTGCTGCTTCCAGGATGGATTCCATTTCAGTGTCCGTCAGCACTGGCAGGATAGGTGCGGTCATGACGCCGGTTGGAATTCCTGCATCATTGAGGGCCTTGATCGCTTCTAGGCGTCTATGAGGTGCTGCCGCACGCGGTTCCAGCGTCCGGCAGATATCCTTGTTCAGTGTAGTCACCGAAACAAACACGCGCGCAAGGCCTTCCGCCGCCATGGGGCCGAGGATATCGATGTCGCGCTCGACGAGAGCATTCTTGGTGACGATAGTAACCGGATGTTTGTATTCCGCCAGCACTTCCAGAATGCTGCGCGTGATCTGGTGCTTGCGCTCCAGCGGCTGGTAAGGATCAGTGTTGGTTCCCATGGCAATGGGCGCACATTTATAGCCGGGCTTTGCCAGTTCCTTGCGCAACAGTTCTGCTGCGTCCGGCTTGATCAGAATGCGCGATTCGAAATCGAGCCCGGCGGAATAGCCAAGATAAGTATGCGTCGGCCGCGCAAAGCAGTAGGTGCAGCCGTGCTCGCAGCCGCGATAAGGGTTGATGGACCTATCAAAGGAAATATCCGGCGAGTTGACGTAGTTGATGATGGTGCGCGTGCTGTCGATGATGACTTCCGTTTTTACCGGATTTAGCTCTTCATCGAGATTGTCCCAACCGTCGTCGATCTCAACGCGTTCCAGTTGCTCGAACCTTCCAACCGTATTGCTGACCGTGCCGCGGCCCTTGAAAACTAGCGGCCGCGGAGAGGTATTGGCCTTGATGGGTTTACCAGAGAATTTCTTGTCCGTTGAAGTCATAAAACTTGCCGCTGTCCTTCTGGCTGAGCCCCGCAATTACCTTGCGCATGCCAGCCACGCTTCGTTCCGGAGGGGTGGGGGCGTGCGATCCGCCCATATCTGTCTGAACCCAGCCGGGATGCAGGACGATAGTAGTGATGCCGCGAGGAGCCAGGTCCAGGGATAGGCTTTTGACCACCATATTGAGTGCTGCCTTGCTGGAGCGGTACAGATAATAACCACCGCTCGTGTTGTCATCTATGCTACCCATTTTGCTGGTGATATTCACGATCTTTTTCTCGCCGCTTTTCGCTACATTCTCGACAAATGCCTCAGCCATTTTCAGTGGAGCCATGGTATTGACATCAAAGGCCTTTACCCATGCGTCATAGTCGATCGCACCGAAACTTTCTCCGCCGGGATAGATGCCCGCGTTGTTCAGTAGTACGTCGATGGGTGTGCCTGATAATTGGGTCGCCAGTTTATCGATCTGGCTTCTGTCAGATACATCGAGGGTATGCAGACTGACATTCTTCGGATATTGATCCGCAACCTGATTCAGTGCTTTTGCTTCGGAATGGCGGCTGCAAGCGAATACCCGCCATCCTGCCTCTGCATATTG
>DASTRT010000019.1:0-3304 GCA_035761085.1 Methylophilaceae bacterium | reverse complement strand
GAGCAGATCGCTTCACGCATCGCCGAGGGCTTGCCCCAGTCGAGTCCGGCAGCGCCATTGCCGCCGGTGACAAATCCTGCGGCTGCCAGTTTCCAAAGCATTCCGCATCCGGCTACCCAGTCGCACATCCTTATCGGATATCCCGGCGTGAGCCGTGGTGATCCTGATTATTTCCCGCTCTACGTGGGCAACTACATCCTCGGCGGCGGCGGCTTCGTTTCCCGTCTGATGGAACAGGTGCGCGAGGAGCGCGGGCTTGCCTATAGCGTTTACAGCTATTTCATCCCCATGGCCCGACGCGGTCCATTCGAGATCGGCCTGCAGACCAAGCGCGAGCAGACCGATGCCGCGCTCAAAACCGTGCGCGACACGCTGGACAAGTTCGTGCGCGGCGGTGTAACGGCCGACGAGCTCAAGGCAGCCAAGCAGAATATCGTGGGCGGCTTCCCGCTGCGCATCGACAGCAACAGCAAGATTCTCGATTATCTGGCCGTCATCGGCTTCTACAAGCTGCCGCTGGATTACCTGGACAACTTCACGAAGCAGGTGGAAAGCGTTACGGCGGAGCAGATCAAGGACGCTTTCAACCGCAGGCTGGATACGGACAAGATGGTCACTGTCATCGTCGGCGGCGGGGATGCCGGGCAGTCGCCTCAATAACTCCGAGCCCGAATTGACTGCAGCCCAGAGCAACAAGGTACGGATCGGCGGCGGCCAATGGCGCAGCCGCCTGCTGCGGTTTCCCGAGCTTCCCGGTTTACGGCCCACCCCCGACCGGGTGCGGGAAACGCTGTTCAACTGGCTGGGACAGGACCTCGAAGGCCTGACTTGCCTGGACCTGTTCTCCGGTACTGGAGCCCTGGGATTCGAAGCATTATCGCGCGGTGCCAGCAAGGCGGTAATGGTGGAGCAGGCACTGCCTGCTTTCAAGGCGTTGCTGGAAAACAGGAAGCTGCTGGGAGCCGGCGCGGCGGAAATCATTCATCAGGGTGCTCTACAGTTCCTGGATGCTGACAGCCGTCGCTTCGATGTCATCTTCCTCGATCCGCCTTTCAACCAGGATTGGCTCTCCCGGCTGCTGCCGCTGCTGCGCGCGCATCTTGCACCGGATGGCATGGTCTATGCCGAAGCCGAGGCTGCGCTGGCGGATAATGATGACTGGCAGGTTTGGAAGCACGGCAAGGCAGGCAATGTTTTTTACCACCTGCTAAAATCGGCGCATGCAACCTGACCAGAAATCCCTGAAAGTCGTCTATCCGGGCAGCTTCGACCCCATCACCAGTGGCCACGAGGACATTGCCAGACGTGCCGCCGGCCTGTTTTCCGAGGTCATCATCGCCATTGCCCAGAACCCCAGCAAGAAGCCCTTCTTCGGTCTGGAGGAGCGTGTGGAGCTGGCGAAAGAGGTATTCAAGGATAGCGCCAATATCCGGGTGATGGGCTTTTCCGGGCTGCTCATGCAGTTCGTGCGCGAGCAGGGCGCCCATGTTGTCGTGCGGGGGTTGCGTGCCGCATCCGACTTCGAGTATGAATTCCAGCTGGCCGGCATGAACCGCAAGCTCTATCCCGAAGTCGAAACCCTGTTCCTGACGCCGGCCGAGCAGTACATGTTCGTCTCCGCCAGCCTGGTGCGCGAAATCGCCACCCTGGGCGGCGACGTCAGCCAGTTTGTATCACCCATGATCGAAGAAAAGATCAAGCAGAAGCTACGTAATAGAAGCAGCAGGAATTAAGTATGGCCTTGATGATTACCGATGAATGCATCAACTGCGATGTATGTGAGCCCGAATGCCCGAATGGTGCCATTTCACAGGGCGAGGAGATCTATGTGATCGACCCCGGCCTGTGTACGGAGTGCGTCGGTCACTTCGACA
Organism: Methylophilaceae bacterium; assembly: GCA_035761085.1. Taxonomy (GTDB): domain Bacteria; phylum Pseudomonadota; class Gammaproteobacteria; order Burkholderiales; family Methylophilaceae; genus DASTRT01. The sequence continues at coordinate 1,430 of DASTRT010000019.1, read as the reverse complement.
AGCCGCAGTGCCAGCAGGTTTGCCCGGTGGACTGCATTCCGTTGAATCCGGACGTGCGAGAAACCGAGGAAGAACTGCTGGAGAAGTACCACAGGATTACCGCCGCAAAAGCGGCCTAGGAGAACAGCATGCGCATACTGCACACCATGATCCGCGTGGGCGACCTGGAACGCTCCGTCCGTTTTTATACCGAGGTGCTTGGCATGCAGCTCATTCGCCGTCACGAATATCCGGAAGGCCGCTTTACCCTGGCTTTTGTTGGTTACGGCAAGGAGCAGGAGAGTGCCGTCATCGAGCTTACGCATAACTGGGATACGCCCAGCTATGACCTCGGCAACGGTTTCGGTCATGTTGCCATCGAGGTGGACGATATCTACAAGACCTGCGAGGAAGTGAAGCAGAAAGGCGGCAAGGTGGTGCGTGAGGCGGGCCCGATGAAGAACAGCAACATCGTGATTGCCTTTATCGAAGACCCGGACGGCTACAAGATCGAATTCATCCAGAAGGGTACGTGGGGTTAACTCGCCATACTCAATAAAAAAGCCCGCAATTTGCGGGCTTTTTTATTGCAAGACGACTTACTGGAAGAAGTCCTTGACCTTGTTCATCCAGGATTTCTCGCGCGGGCTGTGCTTGCCGGCGTCGAGCTGGTTGATTTCCTCCAGCTCGCGCAGCAGTGCCTTCTGCCGGTCGGTCAGTTTGACCGGGGTTTCCACCACGACATGGCACATGAGGTCGCCGCGTTCGCTACTGCGTAACGGCTTGATACCCTTGCCGCGCAGGCGGAACACCGCGCCGGATTGCGTTTCCGGCGGAATCTTCATGCGCGCATGGCCTTCCAGCGTCGGTACTTCGATTTCGCCGCCCAGCGCAGCGGTGGTGAAGCTGATCGGCATTTCGCAATGCAGGTTGCCGCCCTCGCGCTGGAAGATCAGGTGCGGCTTGAGGTGCACCACGACGTATAAATCACCAGGAGGTCCGCCATTGACGCCGGCTTCGCCCTCGCCGGATAGCCGGATACGATCGCCTTCATCCACGCCCGCCGGAATCTTGACCGCAAGGGTCTTGTGCTCCTTGACGCGGCCTGCGCCATGGCACGTGGGACAAGGCTCCTTGACCATCTTGCCAATGCCGTGGCACTTGGGGCAGGTCTGCTGAACGGAGAAGAACCCCTGCTGCATGCGTACCTGGCCGTGGCCACCGCAGGTGGTGCAGGTGACTGGCTGGGTGCCGGGCCGAGCGCCGGAGCCGTGACAGGTTTCGCACTCTGCCATGACCGGAATGCGGATCTTGGTTTCGGTGCCATGGGCCGCGTCTTCCAGCGAGATTTCCATGTTGTAGCGCAAATCGGCGCCGCGGTAGACATTGGAGCGACGCCCACCGCCGCCACCGAAAATATCGCCGAAGATATCGCCGAAGGCATCGGAGAA
>DASTRT010000018.1:0-15995 GCA_035761085.1 Methylophilaceae bacterium | reverse complement strand
CGGCAAGGTGCTGCAGGGGCAGACCGATATGGCACAGGTACGTGCCGTATGCGTGTAGGGAGTATTGGGGGGGTGTTGTTTCATCGTGATAAAAAGAATTGCTGAACACTGGCTCTACATAAGCCTGAGTAGACTCTTCACCCGGCTGCATGCCCATTTCTGGCTGCCCTGGGCAGTGCTGGCGTTTTCATTGGGCGTCACCTATGAGATGTGGCAAAACGCGCAGCGTAGCGCCGCCGAAGAACTCAAGACCAATTTCGATTTTCGCGTTCGCGAAGCAAGCAACCGCGTCGAAGACCGCATCATGGACTACAAGCAGGTGCTGCGAGGCATCGAAAGCCTTTATGCGGCCTCCTTCAACGTCGAACGCGACGAATTCCATAGCTACACCAATACCCTGCGTCTGTTGCAGACGCACCCCAGCCTAAAGGGCCTCGGCTATGCGCCGCTCATCAGCGATAACGTGAAGGGCCATTACATCCTCAACCTGCGCAAGGACGAGTTTTTTTCTCGCTACACCGTCCGCCCCGAAGGCAAGCGGGATTTCTATGCGCCCATTACCTACGTGGAACCCTACGCCGGCCATAATATGGACGAGCTGGGGTTCGACCTTTATACCAGCCGGTTGTTGAGAGATGCCATGGAGCGGGCACGGGATTCGGGCGCGGTCAGCGTTTCGTCCAAGCTGCAATTCGACGATGGCACTTCCCGTCCCGGCTTCTTCATGTTCCTGCCGGTGTATGCCAATGGCTTGCCTCACGATACGCCATCGGCAAGGCACAGCAACCTCACAGGCTGGTTGTTTGCCATGTTCACGACTGATGAGCTGGTGGCTGAAGTATTGGGCAATAGCCCGGATGAGCTCGATTTCGAAATCTACGATGGCGGCGAAGCCAAGCCCGAAGCCCTGATGTATGACCGCTATACCCCTGGTAGTGGCGTGGAACCGGCCAACCCACGCTATCGGGCAGTGCGGCATCTCACGATCGCCGATCACGACTGGACCCTGGTCGCCAAATCGCTGCCCGCGTTTGAGGCACGGCTCGGCAAATACCGCACCATGGGCGTCGTCTATACCGGCGTAACCGCCAGCATTCTGCTCGCCTTGCTCTTCGGCCTGCTAATCGGCCGCACGCGTTCGCTGCGCATCATCGAGCAGATGAATGAGGAGCTCATCGAGAGCGAAGAGCGCTGGAAGTATGCGCTGGAAGGTTCCGGTGACGGCATCTGGGACTGGGATGCGAAAACCAGGCAAATGCTCTTTTCCAAGAACTGGGCCACGATGCTGGGCTTCGAAGAGCACGAAATCGGCATGGGCATGGAGGAATGGAAAAGCCGCATCCATCCCGAAGATCTGCCACGCGTGCTAGCGGATATCCAGGCCCACCTGGAAGGCAAGACGCCGGCCTATGTCAACGAGCACCGCTGCCTTTGCAAGGATGGCACGTGGAAGTGGATACTCGACCGCGGCATGGTGGTAAGTCGGGACGCCGACGTCAAGCCGCTCCGCATGGTCGGCACCCATACGGATATCACCGAGCGCAAGCAGGCGGAAGAATCCATGCAGCTCGCTTCGCTGGTCTACCGCAACAGCAGCGAAGGCATGATGGTTACCGACCTCGACGGCGTCATCCTTAACATCAATCCGGCTTTTACCGCCATCACCGGCTACAGCCTCGATGAAGTGGCCGGCAAGAACCATACTTTCCTCAATTCCGGGCGCCAGGACGAGAACTTCTATCGCCTGATGTGGCAGAGCATTCATACCGAGGGGCGCTGGCAGGGCGAGGTGTGGAACATGCGCAAGGATGGCGAGGTGTATGTGGAATGGCTCACCATCAATACCATCTACAACGAGGATGGCACGCCGCACCGCCTGGTCAGCCTGTTCTCCGATATCACCAAGAAAAAAGCCACGGAGGAGCTGGTGTGGAAGCAGGCCAACTTCGACTCACTGACCGGCCTGCCTAATCGGCGCATGTTCCTCGACCGCCTCGACCAGGAAATCAAGAAGTCACACCGCGCGCGCCAACCCTTGGCCGTCATGCTGCTGGATCTCGACCATTTCAAGGAAATCAACGATACGCTGGGGCACGACATCGGCGACCTGCTGCTGCAGGAAGCGGCCAAGCGGTTGACCAGCTGCGTACGGGAGACGGATACCGTTGCCCGGCTGGGGGGCGACGAATTCACCGTCATCCTTGGTTCCCTGAAGGACCCGAGCGACGTGGAGCGCGTTTACCAGGAAATCCTGCGCAAACTGGCCGAGCCTTTCCAGCTCGGCAATGAAGTGGCCTATGTTTCGGTCAGCATCGGCATCACACTCTATCCGGAAGACTCGACCAACATCGACGAGCTGCTCAAGAACGCCGACCAGGCCATGTATGAAGCCAAGAGCGAGGGCCGCAACCGCTACAGCTACTTTACGCCATCCATGCAGGAGGCCGCGCAGAACCGCATGCGGATGGTCAATGATCTGCACGGCGCGCTGCAGGACAATCAATTCCGCCTGCTCTACCAGCCCATCATCGAGCTCGCCACCGGCGAAATCCACAAGGCTGAAGCCCTGATTCGATGGCAGCATCCCACAAGGGGTCTTATCAATCCGGCGGAATTCATCCCGGTAGCCGAGGATACCGGCATGATCATCGACATCGGCGACTGGGTCTTCCGCCAGGCTGCGCAACAGGTCAAGCGCTGGCGCGAAATCCATCACCGCCGCTTCCAGATCAGCGTCAACAAGTCGCCAGTACAATTCCTCAACGAGGGACGCAGCCACAACGACTGGATCGCCTACTTGCATCACTTGGGGCTGCCGGGCAATAGCATTGTGGTGGAAATTACCGAGCGGCTGCTGCTGGATGCGCGCACTATCGTCATGGAAAAACTCATGGAATTCCACGACGCCGGTATGCAGGTTTCGCTCGATGACTTTGGCACCGGCTACTCCTCGCTCTCCTACCTCAAGAAATTCCACATCGATTACCTCAAGATCGACCAGTCCTTTGTCTTCAACCTGGCCAAGAATTCAATCGACATGGCGCTTTGCGAGGCGATCATCCATATGTCGCACAAGCTGGGCATGCGGGTGATTGCGGAGGGCGTGGAGACAGAGGAGCAGCGCGACCTGCTGGCGGGGGCTGGCTGCGATTACGTGCAAGGCTACCTGTTCTCGCCGCCGGTCAGCGTCGACGAGTTCGAAAGGATGCTGAAAGGCTAGTCTTTGCGGAACGGGGCGCGCTCTTCCAACTCGTCGTGGTAGAGGCCGATCCCCTGGGCTTCGCGCATTACATGGTCGCGAATGGCCATCTCGAATTCGGAATGCGCAATCTTGTGGAAGGAGCGCGTAATCCTCGGCCGGAAGCCACGCGCGAGCTTGTGTTCACCCTGGGCGCCGCCCTCGAAATAGCGCAAGCCTTGTTCAATGCAGAATTCCTGCGTCTGGTAATAACACAGCTCGAAATGCAGTCCGGGCACGTATTGTATTGCTCCCCAGTAACGACCGTATAGTGTGTCATTGCCGTACAAATTGAACGTGGCAGCAACCGGCTGCCCTTGACGTTCGGCAACCACCAGCAGGATGTTATCCGGCAGGCGCTCATTCAGCAGCGAGAAGAAATCCCGGGTGAGGTACGGCGTGGAATGGTGCTCACGATAGGTGTTCGTGTAGCAGCGGTAGAAAAAATCCCAGTCCCGCTCACGGATCTCCGGGCCCAGCAGCTTCCTGCTGGTGAGACCGCCCGCTGCAATCTTCTTGCGCTCCTGGCGGATTTTCTTGCGCTTGTCGTGTGAGAGCTGGCTCAGGAAATCCTCGAAATCAGCAAAGCCTTCGTTCTCCCAGCGAAACTGTACGCCATTGCGCTCCAGCCAGCCGGCTTTTCTCAACACATCCGCCGAAGGTTCATCCGGAAACAGCACATGGGCTGAAGACAACGAGTGCTTCTCCATCTGCTGCACCAATAGTTGCGCCAGCACCGACTTTACTTCGGTTTGAGGGCTTAGCAGGCGCGGACCGGTCACGGGCGTAAAGGGGATGGCCACCAGCAGCTTGGGATAATAACTGAAGCCGTAACGCTCGAAGACATCGGCCCAGGCCCAGTCGAATACATACTCGCCGTACGAATGCCCCTTGAGGAACAAGGGAATGGCGCCCAGCAATCCGCTCTCACCTTTGGCAACTACCGGATAAGGTTGCCAGCCCGTGCCCTCCCCGACACAACCGGTCTCTTCCATGGCCGAAAAAAAGGCATGCTGCAGGACTGGCGACCCATCCGTCAGTGCGTTCCACTGGGAGGCATCGATCCTGCTGAAGCTATCGTTGATCTCTATTTCGATATTCATGGGAAGCAGACGTGAGGCTCATAGCAGAGCTTACGCCAGGCTGGGAAATTGTGCAGCTAGCCAGCGAACATTGCCGGACGGGAGAAGCGGGGGGAAGAGAAGCTAGAAGAGTATTGCCGTGTAAAACCGATTACGACTACATCGATTTCTTGCGGGCGGCAGTCATGTCCTTGGACTTGCGCTTGACCGAATCTATGTCCTGCAGATCGGCCTTGACATCGGGCTTGTTGGCCATGCTCGGATGCCTGCGCTCGCGCATCTTGGCATAGACCGCAGCCAGTTCGTCCAGGGTCACCACACCGTCACCGTTGGTATCCACCTGGCTGAAGTGGCGGGCGATTTGCGGCAGGCTTTCCGTAGCCTCCTCACGCGAGATGGAACCGTCGTTATCCCTGTCGGAACCGGCAAAGCGCTGCATGAGCCGGTCGCGCATGCTGCGCCGCTGTTTTTCGATAATCAGATGGGTGGAATCGACCGAGCGTGAATATTCGTCGAGGTCACGATAGATGCGCAACCGCTCTTCCATCGTGATGCTGCCATCGAGCGTAGGGAGTTCGTTGTCATCCTGGGCATCGGTACTGGGCTGGGTTTCCAGTTGGTCGGCAACTTCCGGATCGTCCACGGTATCCGCATATGCCAGCACTGACAGGCCCAACAGAGCGCAGACAAATGCGAGTCCCCAAGCCTGTTTTTCAAACAGGAGCGGCATTGCCAAGAGGCTGCGCATGAATTAAAAAATCCCCACTGCGTTCATGACTACCCTTATGCAGTTAACCCAGAATTTTTTGACGGGGGTGCCTAACAGGACGCCCAATCCGATACACTTATAGCAGGGCGCGGAGACACCCAAAGGCGCCATAATGAGCCAACAATGTAAACCGAATGTTTCACGAAATAGTATGATTGTAAAAATTTGTAACAAACCATGGTGGCACGTGAATCCGGGATAAGTCAATGATTTCAATGGGTGATGCTGTTTGTTCCACCGTTACTGAGGTGAGTGTCTCGAGACGAAATGCAAGCTGAGCAAAAGAAAATATTGATGGTCGATGACGACGTGCGTATGCGCGACCTGCTGCAACGCTATCTAGGCGAGCAGGGTTTCAGCGTCAAGGCCGCTTCTGACGCCACCGCCATGGATGCGGAACTGGCCCAGGAGCAGCCCGACCTGCTGGTACTCGACCTCATGCTCCCCGGCGAGGACGGCCTCGCCATTTGCCGGCGTTTGCGAGCCACCGGCACTACCATGCCCATCATCATGCTGACCGCGCGCGGCGATGAAATCGACCGCATCGTCGGTCTGGAAATGGGCGCAGACGATTACCTGCCCAAGCCCTTCAACCCGCGTGAACTGCTGGCCCGCATCAACGCTGTCATGCGCCGCCAGGAACGCACGGCAAGCACGCCCCAGCCGGCAGAAGCCGGCGCGTTCAAGTTCGGCGAATTCGTCTTCGACCCAGATACCCGCAGTCTGAGCCGCAACGGCATGGCAATCACCATCACCAGTGGGGAATTCGCCTTGCTCAAGGTATTCGTGGACCATCCGCGCCAGCCCTTGTCCCGCGACAGGCTCATGCAATTGACGCGGGGGCGCGAGCTGGATGTCTTCGATCGCAGTATCGATGTCCAGGTATCGCGACTGCGCAAGATCATCGAACCAGATCCCGCACATCCGCGCTACCTGCAGACCATGTGGGGCTTCGGCTACGTCTTCATCCCAGACGGAGAAGCCCAGAAAAATTGAGACTGCTGCCACGTACCCTGCTGGCGCGGCTCATGCTATTGATAGCGCTGCTCCTGGTCATCGGGCAGCTGGTCGCGCTCAAGCTGTTCGATTATTTTGAACGTGAACCGCGGGCGACGGCTGCCGCCTTGCAGGCCATTACCGTAGTCAATTTCACGCGGGCTTCCCTCATCGCCGCCCATGAAAACCGCCGACTCGCACTGCTGTCCGAGCTTTCCGGTCGGGAAGGCGTACGCATCTATGCTCTCGATCTACTGGAAGAAGTGGAGCCGCTGCCGGATGATCCCTTCATCCGGCTGATCGGCAAGAAAATCAAGGAACGGCTGGGCAAGGACACGCTGGTCACGGTCAACCATTTCGGCATTCCCGGGCTGTGGGTCAGCTTCTCCATAGGGCAGGATGACTTCTGGGTCGTCATTCCACGCGTCCAGGTGGAGCGCCCATTCCCCTGGCAATGGCTGGGCTGGGGTGCGCTGGTCATCCTGCTTTCGCTAGCCGGCGCCTACCTTACCGCTGCCCGCATCAACCGCCCCTTGCGCATGCTGGTGAATGCAGCAGACCGGCTGCGCAATGGCGAATACCCCCACAAACTGCCGGAAGACGGCATCGATGAGCTGCGCGAAGTGAGCCGTACCTTCAACCAAATGGCGGAAGCGCTGGCGCGGCTGGACACCGAAAGAACCCTGCTGCTGGCAGGGATTTCACACGACTTGCGCACGCCACTGGCACGCTTGCGGCTCGCGGTCGAGCTGCTGCCCGACGACCAGGCGACACTAAAAACCGGCATGGTGCAGGATATCAGCGACATGGATAACATCATCCACCAGTTCCTGGATTTCGTGCGCGGTATCGAGGGCGAAACGACGCGGCTCACCGACCTCAATGAACTGGTGAAGTCCATCGCCGAACGTCATATGCGCGCCGGTCGCGACCTGATCCTGCAACTCGCCCCGACCCACATGATTCCGTTGCGGCCGCTGGCCATGCAGCGGCTGCTGGGTAACCTGATCGACAATGCGTTTGCCTACGGCAAGGGTCAGGTGGTCATCAGCTCGCGTATCACTGCCGATTCTATTGTCCTCAGTGTGCTGGATAACGGGCCGGGCATTCCGGAATCGCACATGTCGCGCCTGCTGCGGCCATTCGAGCGCATGGATGTGGCGCGCGGCAACAAGAGTGGATCAGGCCTGGGGCTGGCGATTGCCGATCGTATCGCCAAACTGCACAAGGGTGAGCTAGTGCTGCTTAACCGGCCGGGGGGCGGCCTGGAGGCGAGGTTGACGCTGCCGTTCAATCCGGAGCAGAAACGCCTGGTGGCCTGAACCAGTCGAGCTTCTCCCGCAGAGTCACCACCTCGCCCACTATCGTCAGGCAAGGGGGCTTCATTTCTGCTGCGGCCACCTTGTCTGCCAGTGTCTCCAGGGTAGCGGCCACTACACGCTGACGTGGCGTCGTGCCCTGCTGCACCACAGCCGCCGGAGTTTCTGCCGGCAAGCCATGGGCAATTAACTGCCGGCAGATGTCGGCAAGGCCCACTAGCCCCATGTAAATCACGACGGTTTGCTTCGGCCGCACCAGCGCCGGCCAATCGAGGTCGACCGTGCCATCCTTGAGGTGGCCGGTGGTGAAAATGCAGGACTGGGCGAAATCGCGATGGGTCAGCGGAATACCGGCATAAGCCGAGACGCCGTTGGCAGCCGAGATGCCGGGCACCACCTGAAACGGGATGCCGTGTTGCATCAGGGTTTCGATCTCTTCGCCGCCGCGTCCGAAGATGAACGGGTCGCCGCCCTTGAGACGCAGCACGCGCTTGCCTTCCTTGGCGAGGCGCACCAGCAACTGGTTGATGTCTTCCTGCGGCAGGGTGTGCTTGTCGCGCTCCTTGCCGACATACACCAGCTCGGCGTCACGCCGCACTAGCTCCATGACCTCCTTGCTGACCAGCTTGTCGTAGACGCAGACATCCGCCTGCTGCATCAGACGCAAGGCCCGGAAGGTGAGCAGATCCGGGTCGCCCGGCCCGCCGCCCACAAGATAGACCTCGCCGCGCTGTAGTTCTGCCGCATCGCTTTGCAGTGTAGCTTCTAGATGTCGTCTTGCTGCTGCTTCCTGGCCTGACATTACTTGTTCGGCAATCGGCCCCTGGAACACTTCCTCCCAGAAAATCCGCCGCTGCTGGGTGGTGGCGAAACGCTGTTTTACGCGCTCACGGAAATCGGCAGCCAGTGCTGCCAGCCGGCCGTAGGATGCAGGAATCAGCGTTTCGATGCGAGCCCGCACCAGCCGAGCAAGAACGGGCGCCACGCCGCCGCTGGAAACTGCAATGACTATCGGCGAACGGTCCACGATGGAAGGCATGATGAAGGTGCAAAGCTCGGGCGCATCCACGACATTGACCGGGACGTTGCGCTGCTTTGCCGCTTCAGCCACCGCGCCATTGACTGCCGCATCGTCGGTCGCGGCAATCACCAGTGCGGCAGAATCCAGCTGTCCCGCCTCGAATCTCGCATGCACATGCCGCAGGCGGCCTTGCTCCACTAGCGGCGCCAACGCAGTGCAAAGCTCGGGCGAAATCACCGTGACGTCTGCTCCAGCCTTGAGGAGTAGAGTGACTTTGCGTGACGCAACCTCGCCACCACCAACCACGGCACAAGGGCGGCCCTCGAGCTTGAGAAAAACCGGAAACGTATTCATGCAGCCATTTTACCCCGGCGGCTGGCAATCGGCATTGTGTTGGGCTACAATCCCGCCTTAGTTTACTGTTTTACTTGAATTATTTTGCGACCCACATCCGGCAGCACCCTTAAGCGCAGCCTGCGCTTGTCACCTTTGCCTTTCGCCTTCAAAATCAATCTATGAGCTCACCCAAGGATTCCGCGGCGGCCAAGAAGGTTTTCATCAAGACCTACGGTTGCCAGATGAACGAGTACGACTCCTCGCGCATGGCCGACCTGCTGCAGGCCGCGGAAGGCATGCAGCCGACCGAAAATCCGGAAGAGGCTGACGTCATTCTGCTCAATACCTGCTCCATCCGCGAAAAGGCGCAGGAGAAGGTGTTCAGCCAACTCGGCGTCTATGCCCCGCTCAAGGAGCAGAAGCCCGACCTGGTGATAGGGGTAGGCGGCTGTGTGGCGAGCCAGGAAGGCTCCAATATCGTCGCCCGCGCGCCTTATGTGGATGTCGTGTTCGGCCCGCAGACCCTGCATCGCCTGCCACAGATGATCCGCAACCAGCGTACGACGCAATTGCCGCAGGTGGATACCAGCTTCCCCGAGATCGAGAAATTCGACAGCCTGCCGCCCCCACGCGTCGAGGGCGCCGCAGCGTTTCTTTCCATTATGGAAGGCTGCAGCAAGTACTGCAGCTTCTGTGTCGTGCCCTACACCCGTGGCGAGGAAGTCTCACGACCGTTTGCGGACATTCTGGTGGAAGCGGCGCAACTGGCCGACCAGGGCGTCAAGGAAGTCACCCTGCTGGGCCAGAACGTCAACTCCTATCGCAGCGAGACTGCGGAAGGCGCTGTCGCCGACCTGGCGTTGCTGATCGAGTACATCGCCGAAATCCCGGGCATCGAACGCATCCGCTTCACCACGTCGCATCCCAACGAGATGAGTCAGTCGCTGATCGACTGCTTTGCGCGCATTTCCAAGCTTGCTTCGCACCTGCATCTGCCGGTTCAATCCGGTTCCGACCGCATACTGATGGCCATGAAGCGTAACTACACGGCGCTGCAGTACAAATCCATCATCCGCAAACTGCGTCAGGCACGGCCGGATATCTGCATCAGTTCGGATTTCATCGTTGGCTTCCCGGGTGAGACCGAAGCCGATTTCGAGGCGACCATGAAGCTGCTCAATGAACTGGATTTCGATTTCAGCTTCAGCTTCCTGTATAGCGCCCGCCCCGGCACGCCGGCTTCCTACCTCAACGATGACACGCCGGAAGAGGTGAAGCAGCAACGGCTTATGCGGCTGCAGGAAGTCAACGAGGCACAGGGCAAGGCGATCAGCAGCGCCATGGTAGGCAAGATCGAGCGTGTGCTCGTGGTCGGCCCTTCCCGCAAGGATGAAACCGAACTGGCCGCACGCACCGACAACAACCGTATCGTCAATTTCCCCGGCGACGCCAGCCTGGTAAATCGGTTCGTCATGGTACAGATTACCGAATCCCGCTCGCATACATTGCGAGGGACACTAGTCAATTCATAGGATGGACTTGGAACTCACTCTAAACCCCGAAGACAACCAGCGCCTGGCCAACCTGTGCGGCGTGCTGGATGAGAACCTCAAGCAGATCGAGGACGCCCTGGACGTGGGCATCGCACGCCGCGGCTCGCAATTCAACCTGTCCGGCGAGCAGCACAATGTCGAACTGGCCGCCCAGCTGCTGGAAAACTTCTACGAGCGCGCCAAGAAACCCATCAGCCTGGAAGAAGTGCAGCTCGGCCTGGTTGAACTGGACCGGCTGAATCCGGACACCATCACCACCGCCATGCCAGTGCTCATGACCAAGCGCCCCGATTTGCATGGCCGTACGCCGCGGCAGGTGGAATACCTGCAGCAGATCCAGGAATTCGACATTACCTTCGGTATCGGCCCTGCCGGCACCGGCAAGACCTATCTGGCCGTGGCGAGTGCAGTGGACGCGCTGACCCGCGACCGCGTGAAGCGCATCGTGCTGGTCCGCCCGGCGGTCGAGGCCGGCGAGCGACTGGGCTTCCTGCCCGGCGACCTGGCGCAGAAAGTCGACCCTTACCTGCGCCCGCTGTACGATGCACTTTACGATCTGGCCGGCTACGACACGGTAAACAAGCTGTTCGAGCGCGGCTCCATCGAGGTCGCTCCGCTCGCCTACATGCGCGGCCGCACGCTGAACCAGAGCTTCATCATCCTCGATGAAGCTCAGAACACTACACCCGAGCAGATGAAGATGTTTTTGACGCGCATCGGTTTCGGCACCAAGGCCGTCATCACTGGCGACGTCACCCAGATCGACCTCGCGCGCGGCCAGAAGAGCGGCCTGGTGGAAGCACGCCAGGTGCTCAAGGATGTACGCGGCATCGCCTTTACCTCATTCCTTTCCGAAGACGTGGTACGCCACCCTCTTGTGCAGAAAATCATCAACGCTTATGAGCAATATGGCGAGCGGCAGACTCCTGCGCCGGACGCATCGAAATAATGGCCACCCTGTCGCTTGCAGTGCAATACGCCTGTGAGGAGGACCCGCTGCCTGCGGGCGAAATGCCCACAACCGCGCAATTCCGGCGGTGGATCAAGAGCGCACTGCCGATCGATGCCGAAGTCACCTTGCGCATCGTGGGAGAAGAAGAAGGCCGCATGCTGAACCGCACCTATCGCGGCAAGGATTACGCGACCAATGTACTGACCTTCCCGCTGGCCGAAGAACCGCTGCTCATGGGCGACATCATCCTCTGTGCTCCCGTGGTCGCGCGTGAGGCGCAGGCCCAGCACAAGTCGCTGCAAGCCCATTTTGCTCACCTCACCATTCACGGTACGCTGCACCTGCAAGGCTATGAGCATGAGATCGACGAACAGGCCGAATTCATGGAATCCATGGAAACGCAGATCCTTCATCGGTTAGGCTATCCAGACCCCTATAATCAAGAAGAGCCTTCATCGGCTACAATAAACCATGGCTGAAACCGATAAACCGCGTTGGCTTGAACGCTTAAGCACTCTGCTGCTGCGCGAACCCGAAGATCGCGAGCAGTTGATCGAGCTGCTGCACTCAGCCTACGAAAACCACCTGCTCGATGCCGACGCCCTCTCCATGATCGAGGGCGTGCTGCAGGTATCCGAGATGCAGGTGCGCGACATCATGATCCCGCGTTCGCAGATGGACGTGATCGACATCACTGATCCCCCGGAAAAATTCATCCCCTTCGTCATCGAAACCGCGCACTCGCGCTTCCCCGTGATCGACGAGAACAAGGACGACGTCATCGGCATCCTGCTGGCCAAGGATCTGCTGCGTTACTACGCCGGCGCCGAGGATTTCAATGTGCGCGACATGCTGCGGCCTGCGGTATTCATCCCGGAATCCAAACGGCTCAACGTATTGCTCAAGGATTTTCGCAGCACGCGCAACCACATCGCCATCGTCGTCGATGAATACGGCGGCGTAGCCGGCATGGTCACCATCGAAGACGTGCTCGAGCAGATCGTCGGCGATATCGAGGACGAATACGATTTCGACGAGACGGAAGACAACATCATCCGCGACGTGCACGGCCGCTACCGCGTGAAGGCGTTGACTGAGATCGCCGATTTCAACGAAGTGCTGAGTACCGAATTCAGCGACGAGGAGTTTTCCACGATCGGCGGCCTGGTGGTCAGCAAATTCGGCCACATGCCTAAACGCGGCGAGCAGATCAGCTTCGACGGCCTGAGCTTCACCGTACTCCGCGCCGACAGCCGCCGGCTGCATTCCCTGCTGGTGGAACAGCTGCCGGAAGAAAGCCCTGCAGAAGCTCCTCCAAGCTGATCAGTAGGCCGGAACTTAAGGCCTTGCCATGCCTCTAATCAGTATCAAACTTACAGGGAGGCATTCATGAAGGCCTTGCTATTGGCGTTTTCCTTGGCGCTTACCGCGCCGGCGTTCGCTGAAACCGGCGAAGCACCGTCCAAGCCGCTTTTCCGCGGCGAAATTCCGACCGGCGAGAAGGAATTTGTCGAGGTGATCAACGAGGTCAACAAGCAGCAGATCCTCGACCAGTTCGGCGAACCCAGTATCCGCAATGATGTGATGGGGCCGGATGGTTCCACCGAGATTTCGGTATGGCATTACAAGTATCTGAATACCGACGAGAACGGCGAGTACTACAAGACCACCGAGCTGGATTTCGTGCAGGATAAAGTCGTCATGGTCGTGTTCATGAATCATGACGTCGGCGAGGAAGGTAACCAGCAGTCCATCCCTCTGCAGCCAGCCCCGCCGTCCGAGCCGGAATCCTTCTCGGATGTGCCTCTGCTGAATCTGTAAACAACACCTTTTGGCAAAGGCGGCTGCGGCCGCCTTTTTTTATGACTGAATCTTTGAGTTAGCCAAGATCAGAGGTGCAGTTGGGGCAGCGGGTGGCCTTGATGGGGATGGAAGTAAAGCAGCGCGGACAATCCTTCACCACCGGGTCGGGCTGCTTGGCTGGTTCTTCATGCTTCAACCTCTGCACGGCACGCACCAGCATGAAGACCGCGAAGGCGACAATCAGGAAGCTCACCAGCGAGTTGACGAACTGGCCGTAATTCAAGGTCACCGCGCCTGCCTTCTTGGCCGCCTCCACGGTGAGATAAGGGCCAGCCGTTGCGCCTTCCTTGAGCACAACGAAGAGATCGCTGAAATCCACATTGCCGAGCAACATGCCGATTGGCGGCATGATGACGTCGTCCACCAGCGATTTGACAATGGCGCCGAAGGAGGCGCCAATGATGATACCGACTGCCATGTCGATGACATTGCCACGCATGGCGAATGCCTTGAATTCCTTTAACATCTTCTTCTCCTTTCAAGAACCACATCGGACCGATGCAGTCGTTATAATGCACGACGATGAACCCGCCAAGCCCTCATGCCTGAAATAAGCCTGCCTTCCCTCAAACATGCGCTGACCGTACTCGCCTTCGGCGTCTTCGCGGTCGCCGGGTTTGCGCCGATCAATCTGTATCCAGTGACCGTCGTCTCGCTTGCCGGGCTTTTATATTACTGGAACCGAGCCGCAAATGCCCAGCAAGCCGCATGGCTGGGCTTCGCTTTCGGACTCGGCCTGTTCGGTGCCGGTGTCTACTGGATCTACATCAGCCTGCACGATTTCGGCGACATGCCCTGGTGGATGGCAGGCTTCTCGACTTTTGTGCTTTGCGCTTTCCTGTCGCTGTTTCCCGCCGCAGTGGGCTGGTTGGGTAAACGCAACTGGGGGGCGAGGCCGTGGCTGACCATTTTTGCGGTACCTGTCCTGTGGGCGCTCTCTGAATGGGTGCGCAGCTGGATTTTTACCGGTTTCCCATGGCTGAGCGTTGGCTACTCGCAGGTGCCTTTCAGCCCATTGGCAGGTTTCGCGCCACTTGTCGGCGTCTATGGCGTTTCGCTGATTACCATGCTGGCTGCCAGCCTGCTACTGCAATGGCTATCGAATAAGCCCCAACGCCTCAAGCTCGGCCTGATTATCGTCGGCCTGTGGATTGGGGGCGGTGCCCTCAAGCTCGTTGAATGGACAAAACCCTATGCTCAGCCGTTTTCCGTCGCCTTGATCCAGGGCAACATCGCCCAGGACATGAAATGGGACCCGCAGGTAGCCCAACGTACGCTAGATTTCTATTTCGCCCAGACCAAGAAAAGCCAGGCCGAGCTTATCGTGCTGCCGGAAACCGCTCTGCCCATGCTCATCAGCCAGGTACCGGATGAATATCTGGCTGCGCTGAAGCAACATGGCGAGAGCAATCACGGCGACGTGCTAGTGGGCGCGGTGGAGCTGGTAAACGGCAACTACTACAACAGCATGCTGAGTTTCGGCAGCTCGCCAACGCAGATCTATCGCAAGTCGCACCTGGTACCGTTCGGCGAATTCATCCCGCTCAAGGGAGTATTTGGCTGGATCTACCGTGACTGGCTCAATATCCCGCTGACCGATCTTTCGCGCGGGCGCAAGGACCAGCGACCATTGCAGATCGCCGGGCAGCGCGTGGCCGTGGATATCTGCTATGAAGATGTGTTCGGCGAAGAAATCATTCGCCAGCTGCCCGAAGCCACTGTCTTGGTGAATGCCAGCAACGATGCCTGGTACGGCGACTCCTACGCAGCCCACCAGCACATGCAGATTTCCCAGACGCGCGCATTAGAGACCGGTCGCATGATGCTGCGCGCTACCAATACCGGTGCCACTGCCATCATTGACCAGCACGGCTATGTGGTGGAGGAAGCACCGCATTTCACCACCACCACGCTGACCGGAAAAGCACAGGGTTTTTACGGCTCGACGCCTTATATCAAGTTTGGAAACTGGCCATTCCTGATCTTCTGCGCCGCCGCGTTCGCCCTTTTGTGGGTGGGTAAAAAGAAGTAGAATCAGGCCCTTTGCTCATGCCCATGGCTATCTTGGGAACCGTAGCGAGCAAGCACAGATGCGAGGAGCCGCACAGCGAATGACGAAGACATATCAAGCAGATAGGCAAGGATTGAGCGAGCACGCGACAATGCATATGAGCTGCGCAGCAGGTTCAACGAGGTAGCCATGCAGACTTTCCAGCAGATTATTCTCACCTTACAGAATTACTGGGATAAGCAAGGCTGTGCCCTGCTTCAACCCTATGACATGGAGGTCGGCGCCGGCACCTCGCACACTGCGACCTTCCTGCGCTCGCTGGGTCCGGAACCCTGGAAAGCCGCTTACGTGCAACCCAGCCGCCGCCCCAAGGACGGACGTTATGGCGAAAATCCCAACCGGCTGCAGCACTATTACCAATTCCAAGTGGTGCTCAAACCCGCGCCCGCCAACATCCTGGAGCTCTATCTGGGCTCGCTGGAAGCGCTGGGCTTCGACCTCAAGAAGAATGACATCCGCTTCGTCGAAGACGACTGGGAAAACCCGACCCTGGGTGCCTGGGGTCTGGGCTGGGAAGTCTGGCTCAACGGCATGGAAGTCACCCAGTTCACCTATTTCCAGCAGGTCGGCGGCATCGACTGCAAGCCGATCACGGGCGAAATCACCTATGGTCTGGAACGGCTTGCCATGTACCTGCAGGGCGTCGAGAACGTCTATGACCTGGTGTGGACCGAGTGGGAAGAAAACGGCGTCAAGAAGACGCTGTCCTACGGCGACGTGTACCTGCAGAACGAGAAGGAACAGTCGGCCTACAACTTCGAGCACAGCGACGCCGAGTTCCTCTTCACGGCGTTC
>DASTRT010000017.1:0-6886 GCA_035761085.1 Methylophilaceae bacterium | reverse complement strand
CCTGCCCACCTTCCTGCTCGATCAAGGAAGTCAGTTTTTTCGCCTGATCGAGTGGACGGGTTACCGCGATATGCCGCCCCTCCAGGGATTTAGCCATGATCCAGTGCGGCGAGGATGGGCTGTGCACCTAGTACGATCAGCCGATCGGCCAGGGCCAGACCCAGCGCTTCGGGCTGGTTTGCGGGACCCCGCACTTCATCGCGTACCATCTGCTTGCCGTCCGGGCTTGCTACAAAGCCGACCATACGCAGTTCGTCGCCGTGTTTTTCGGCAAAGGCGCCGATGGGCACCTGACAACTGCCAGCCAGGGCGCGGCTCATGGCGCGCTCGGCCTCGACGCAGGCGGCGGTGTCGGTGTCATTGAGCGGGGCCAATACGGCGAGCAGGTCTTCGCGAGCCGCATTGATCTCGATCCCCAGCGCGCCCTGGCCCACCGCTGGAATGCTGTCTGCTGCTTCAATGAAACCGGCAATCCGCGATGCCAGCCCCAGCCGTTTGAGACCGGCAGCCGCGAGAATAATCGCGCTGTATTGGCCTTCGTCAAGCTTGCGCAGGCGGGTGTGCACATTGCCGCGCAGCGAAGCGACTTCCAGATGCGGAAAGCGGGCCTTGAGCTGGCTCTGGCGCCGCAGGCTGGAAGTGCCGACGATGCTGCCCGCGGGCAAGTCTTCCAACCGCTTGAAATTATTCGAAACGAAAGCATCGCGCGGATCCTCGCGCTCGCCGATGGCGGCCAGGCTGAAACCCTCTGGTAGATGCATGGGCACGTCTTTCATGGAGTGCACCGCCAAGTCGGCGCGTCCGTCCGCCAGCGCCTGTTCCAGTTCCTTCACGAACAGCCCCTTGCCGCCGATGGTCGCGAGAGGGGAATCCAGGATCTGGTCACCCGTGGTGGTCATGCCCAGAATTTCGACTGTGGTTGCCGGATACAAGGCCTTCAGACGGCTCTGGATATGGCGGGCCTGCCACATGGCGAGGGCGCTTTCGCGGGAAGCGATGACGAGTTTTTCAGGAGGGTTCATGGGAAAATGAGCAGATGCGATACGGCAGGATTTTACCACGCGTGACCTAGCTGCTCGCCAGGCCGCGCAACACATGTAGTTGACGTCGGCTGACGGCCAGAGTTTCCGGTACATCCCTGAGCAACGCTACCCAGTGGCTTTCGCCATCACCGGCGGGGCATTTCTCATAACCCAGTATGCTGTCACGGGCCGCCAGGCAGTTGCGGTGCAGGCGCAGGAAGCGTTCGCCGAATTCCTGCTCGATATTGACCAGCGAATCCTCGATCAGGAACTCGCGCTCGCGGGTGCGTACGGTGAGATATTTGAGTTCAGCCTTCAGGTAGATGACATCCGACACTGGCACCAGAATGACGCGTCCGCGCTCGATGACGCTGAAATGCGTGCGCTGTGGTTGCAGGGGTTTGAGTGCGGCCAGTTGCGAGGGCAGCAGGGCGCGCGCCTTGGCAATCGCCGTCTGAAGCCGTTCCAGCCGGATCGGTTTCAGGAGGTAATCCACGGCGTGGATCTCGAACGCCTGCATGGCATACGAATCGTAGGCGGTGGTAAAGATGATAGCCGGCGGCGGATCGAATTTCTGCAGGTGGCCGGCAGCCTCAATGCCGTCCATCTTCGGCATGCGGATATCCAGCAGCAGCAGGTCCGGCATGCTGTCGGAGCACAATTCCAGCGCTTCCTTGCCGTTACGCGCCTCGCCGATGACTGTTACATCGGGGATGTCTCCCAGCAGCTCGCGCAGGCGATTGCGGGCCGGCGTTTCATCATCGGCGATGAGGATTTTAAGCGACGAGGGTTTCGGCATCATTTCTGGCGATAGGGAATGACGATGTGCACTTCGTACTGGTCGTTTTCCTGGCTGCTCGACATGGCGGCTTCGGCGTCGAAGTGCAGTGCCAGCCGTTCGCGGATGTTGGTCATCGCCATCTTGTTGCCGCTGGTGCGGTCTTTCTGCGCATTGTAGGGATTGGTCAGGATCAGGTGCACCTGATCGCGGTTGGAGTAGATGTTGATGGTAATGTCGCCGCCATCCGCCAGCGGTTCGATGCCATGGTAGACCGCATTCTCCAGTAGCGGCTGCAGCACCAGCGGCGGCACTAGCGCATCGGGCGGCATGTTATCGATCTGCCAGATGATATTGAGTCTTTCTTCCAGCCGCAGCTTTTCGAGTGCCAGGTATTGCCGGCTCAGGGCAATCTCCTGCGCCAGCGGCACCAGATCGCGATTATCGGCCATGAGCACGCGGAACAGGTCAGCCATATCTTCCAGTGCCGTTTCCGCACGTTTGGGATGGCTGCGGATCAGGGACAGCACGGCGTTGATGCTGTTGAACAGGAAATGCGGCCGTATCCTGGCCTGCAGCGCCTGCAGCCGTGCCTCGATGATGGCCGGCGACAGCGCCCGATGCCGCAGGTCGAAGTAATACAGCACGATGCCGGTCACTACCAGCGTGATCAGCAGCGCACGCCCAAGCGACAGGCTGAAATCGGGCGCGAACAGGTAGGATGCGATCATGTGTACGCCATTGGTCAGCGCCAGTTCGAGCAGGACGGTTGCGACTATGCCCGCCCGGTAAGGCAGTCTCGCCAAAACCGGATTGCTGCCGTAAAGCAGCAGCAGGCTCATGAGCAACACCGGCTGCAGAAATGCCGAGAGCTCCGTCAGCCGATTGATGGCTTCAGTCAGACTGTTGGATTGCAGTGCCGCGGCGATCGCGGCCATGAGATTGACCAGCAGCAGAATGCGCAGGCAAACACCCAGGTTGCGGAAATCGGGAAGCCCTGCGGAGGGCCGGGTTTGTAATGGCATAGCGATGCTGGCGTTTTGCTTTATACTTAGCATATAAGCGCATTATTCTTAAACGTTTTCATCGTATAAGATAACGTCAGCCAATCCAAGATAAACCTGACAGCCTGTCCTGTCAGAACTCAACCTTATTCAGAATTCAAAGTGACGAAAGAAAAATCAAAAACCTGGTCCGGACGTTTCAATGAGCCTGTCGCCGAGCTGGTGAAAAAGTACACGGCTTCGGTCGGCTTCGACCAGCGGCTGGCGGAATTCGATATCCAGGGCTCGCTGGCGCACGCTCGCATGCTGGGTGCGCAAGGCATCATCAGCAGGGAAGACGTGCAAGACATCGAGTGCGGCCTTAAGGAAATCCTGCAGGAAATCCGCGAGGGAAAATTCGAATGGTCGCTGGATCTGGAGGATGTGCATCTCAATATCGAGAAACGACTAACCGACAAGATCGGCGACGCAGGTAAGCGCTTGCACACAGGGCGTTCGCGTAACGACCAGGTAGCAACCGACGTGCGGCTGTGGCTGCGTTCGGTGGTGGATGGTGCCATTGCCGGCATTCGCCAATTGCAGATCTCGCTGCTCGACTTGGCCGAGGCGCATGCCGATACCATCATGCCCGGCTTCACCCATCTGCAGGTTGCGCAGCCGGTGACCTTCGGCCACCACCTGCTGGCCTATTTCGAAATGCTGCAGCGCGATGCGGAGCGTTTCGCCGATGCCCGCAAGCGCATCAATCGCCTGCCGCTGGGTGCCGCCGCACTGGCCGGTACCAGCTATCCCATAGACCGCGAAATGGTGGCGCGCGAGCTGGGCTTCGACGGTATCTGCCAGAATTCCCTGGATGCCGTGTCGGACCGCGATTTCGCCATCGAATTCACCGCCGCCGCAGCGCTAGTGATGACTCACTTGTCGCGCCTGTCGGAAGAGCTGATCCTGTGGTCGTCGCCGCGCTTCGGCTTCATCGACATTGCCGACCGCTTTTGTACTGGTTCTTCCATCATGCCGCAGAAGAAGAACCCGGACGTGCCCGAGCTGGTGCGCGGCAAGACCGGCCGCGTCAACGGACACCTGGTGTCGCTGCTCACGCTCATGAAAGGGCAGCCACTGGCCTACAACAAGGACAACCAGGAAGACAAGGAACCGTTGCTGGATACCGCGGACACCCTGTTGGTGACGCTGGAAATCTACGCTGACATGATGCGCGGCATCACGGTGAACAAAGCGGCCATGCGTAAGGCCGCGGCTGAAGGCTTCGCCACCGCTACCGATTTGGCCGACTACCTGGTCAAGAGGGGCACGCCGTTCCGCGATGCGCATGAGGTTGTGGCGCGAGCTGTACGCCATGCTGCCGATCAAGGCTGCGATTTGGCCGATCTATCGTTGCAGACTTTGCAGAAGTTCAGCGACAAGATCGGCGATGATGTCTACCAGGTGCTGACGCTGGAAGGCTCGGTGGCAAGCCGCAACCATGCCGGTGGAACGGCCCCCGAGCAAGTGCGCTTAGCCATTCGCAACGCCCGCCAGCGCTTGGGCTAACAGTCCAAGACCAAGCCCGGCTAAGCCGGGCTTTTGTTTTCTACAGCCCGGATGAAGCTGGCGACAGGCTGCATCATCCATGGCATCCGTTTTTGCGAAAAGGAGAAAACCACATGGAATACAGGCAATTTGGCAAATCCGGCCTCAAGGTGCCAGCGCTGAGTTTCGGTACCGGCACCTTTGGCGGTACCAGCGAATTCTTCAGGCGTTGGGGCGAGACCGACGTGAAGGAGGCGGTGCGCATGGTGGACCTCTGCCTCGATGCCGGCGTCAATTTTTTCGATACCGCCGACATCTATTCGCGCGGGGCTTCCGAGGAGATCCTGGGCCAGGCGCTCAAAGGCCGCCGGGACAAAGCCCTGATCTCGACCAAGGCCACCTTCACCATGGGTGACAGCCCCAACGACAAAGGCTCATCGCGCTACCACCTGATTCGCGCCTGTGAGGCGAGCTTGAGAAGGCTGGGTACCGATCATATCGATGTCTATTTCATGCATGGCTTCGATGCACTCACGCCGGTGGAGGAAACGTTGCGTGCCCTGGATGACTTGGTCAGCAGCGGCAAGATCCGCTACATCGGCGCTTCCAATTTCTCGGGCTGGCATCTGATGAAATCGCTGGCGACTTCGGAAAAATACGGCTTGGCGCGCTATGTCGTCTACCAGGGCTACTATTCGCTGGTTGGCCGCCATTACGAGTGGGAGCTCATGCCGCTGGGGCTGGACCAGGGCGTGGGTCTAATGGTGTGGAGTCCCCTGGGTTGGGGCAGGCTCACCGGCAAGATACGACGCGGCCATCAGGTGAAGGAAGGACGGATTGCCCAAGGCGGTGCCGTTGGCGGGCCTGTCGTCAACGAGGAATATCTCTACAACGTGGTGGATGCGCTGGACCAAGTCGCCAGGGAAACCGGCAAAACCATCCCGCAGGTGGCGCTCAACTGGCTGCTGCAGCGTCCTACCGTCTGCAATATCGTCATCGGCGCGCGTAATGAGGAGCAGCTCAAGCAGAACCTCGGTGCCGTGGGCTGGAACCTGACGCCGGAGCAGGTGGCCATGCTGGACAAGGCGAGCCAGGAAATGCCCATCTATCCCTATTGGCACCAGCGCGATTTCAACGAGCGCAATCCCAAACCGACGACCTGGTAATTCGCGGACTGACAGCCGGGATCTGCGTTCTGGCTGTCAGCTCTCTTGTATCAGCTCACCTGGCGCCAAATTCTGTCCATCAATCCAGAAACAGCTGCAGCAGTTCGTTCAGGAATCGCTGGCCGCGCAGGGTAGGGCGGATGATATTGCCTTCGCGCTCCAGCAGTTCCAGGGTATAGGCCTTTTCTAATCGATCCTGCAGCTGTTCGATCTTGAGCCCGGTCCTGAGCTCGAAAATCTCGATGTCGAAACCTTCCGTCAGGCGCAGTGCGTTCATCATGAATTCGAAACCCAGGTCTTCCGCTGCGATTGCCCAGGTGTTTTCCACTGGTTGACCCATGGAGGCTTGTTCAAGATAGCGTTTCGGGTGTTTAGGCCGGGTTTCCCGCGTGATGTGGTCGGTGAAACTCAGCTTGCTGTGCGCACCCGCGCCTATGCCCAGGTAATCACCGAATTGCCAGTAGTTGAGGTTGTGCCGGCAACGTGAACCCTTTCGGGCGAAAGCCGAGGTTTCGTAGTGCTCATAGCCGTGCTGCGCCAGCAGCTCTTCAATGGCTTCCTGCATGGCGGCGCTGGTATCGTCATCCGGCAAGCTGGGCGGCGTGCGATGAAAAGGCGTGTTGGGCTCCAGCGTCAGGTGGTAAAAGGACAAGTGTGCCGGTGACAGGCTGATAGCCTGCTGAGCGTCGATTAAAGCTTCTTGCAGGGTTTGCTCGGGCAGCGCGTACATCACATCCAGGTTCACCGCATCGAAGGTCGCCAACGCCAGCTCGGCTGCTTTTATGGCCTGGTTCCTGTCATGAATGCGGCCCAAGGCGTGGAGAAAGCGATTGTCGAAGCTCTGGATCCCCAATGACAGCCGGTTGACGCCGGCCTCCCGATAGCCGCGGAAGTGGCCGGCGTCCACAGTACCCGGGTTGGCTTCCAGCGTAATTTCCGTCCCGTATTCAAGCGGGGTGAGTGCTCGCACACCGCTCAGGATGCGGTCAATGGATTCCGGCGAAAACAGGCTGGGCGTGCCGCCGCCGAAGAAGATGCTGCGTACGGTGCGCCCCCAGATACGCGGCACTGACTGTTCGAGGTCGGCCAGCAAAGCATCCACATAGGTCTTTTCCGGAATCTCGTGGCGCGCTTCGTGCGAATTGAAGTCGCAATACGGGCATTTGCGCACGCACCAGGGGATGTGGATGTAAAGACTCAGTGGCGGGGGAATAGCGACTCCCTGCGAAGGCGCATTGCTCGTGCTCTTGCGGTACTCGGGCGCCTCAACCTCGGCGTTCGCCGGCTCAGGCTTGATCGGAATCTTTTTGATAGGGATTGATGAGCTCATCGACCAGCTTGTGCAGCGCTTCGCGCATCTGTTGTTCGGACACTTCCATGAGCAGGCCG
>DASTRT010000016.1:0-2647 GCA_035761085.1 Methylophilaceae bacterium | reverse complement strand
GTTCAGGCAAGTCCATGCTCTACACTGCCGCTGCGCTGCAGGGGGCGGGTGTCCTACTGCTGTGGCGCATGCTGAGGAGCGTGTAGCATGAGCATCTGGTGGTGGCTCTCCTGTGCATTCATGATCGGCATGGCCATTGTGCTGCTATTGCAGGCACAAACCCGCAAGTTCCCGCCACAGCTCATGAACCGTCGTTTCGAGGCGATGCTGCGGCAGAACGGTCTGGCAAGCGAAACCAGCGAGCGCAGGAAAAATGCCAAGGCCTGGCTGCAGCAGTGGCTGGAGCGTTTTTCTGAAAGCGAATTCAACGAGATGCAGCTCTTGCTGGTACAGGCCGGCTGGGGCAAGCCGCAGTTCCGTTTTTATTATCTGGCTGCTGCCTGGCTGCTACCCCTGCTGATTGCCCTGCTGGCTGCCGTCTATGCCCTGATCAAGGGCAGCGGTGCTGCCCACGCGCTGCTTCAAATGCTATTTAGCTTCGCGCTGCTGTTTGTGGGGATCCGCCAAACACTACGTTGGCGCGCCAAAACGCGGCAACAGGCCATCCGCAAGGAATTGGTCACCTGGCTGCATCTGTTGCGCATGCTGTTCGAGGCCGGGCTTTCACTGGAGCACGCACTGCGCGTCTTGGTGCAGCAGGCTTCGGACCTCATTCCCAACCTCGCGCAGGAACTAGATGCCACGCTCAAGCGCATCGAATCCGGTCAGGAACGCAGCGAGGCGCTGATGGAAATGGCGGCGCCATTGGCTGTTCCCGAGCTTAACGACACCATTGCCATGCTCAAGCAGGCCACGCGCTATGGCGGCAACCTGCGCGAACCGCTGGTGGAATACACACAGCTCATCGAACAACGCCAGGTATCGGAATTGCGCGAGCAGGTGGGCAAGCTTTCGGCCAAGATGACCGTCGTCATGGTGATCTTTCTGTTTCCGGCCTTGATGATTTTTGTGGCAGGCCCGGGCTTTATGGGGCTCGCCAATGCTTTGAAAGGAGTAGGGGGCTGATATGCGAAAAATAGGATTTGCAGTTCTGGCCGGATTTGCCTGCACGGCCTGGGGCGGGCCCTTTGACATGCTGCAAGGGCAGGCGCCGGCAGTAGAGCGTAAACGGTCGGCGGCGATCGTCGAACCGACGGCCGGAAGCTGCGAGGCGTTGCCGGCTGCGGACAACACCAAGCTCGGCATCATCCGGCAGATGTTGATGTCGGGTCGTCCTCATGCGGCGATTGCCTATTTGGATGCCGCGCACATTGACGCGCCGCAGTCGGATCTTCTGCGTGCAGATGGCTTGCGCCAGACTGGCCGCCATGAGCAGGCGACGGAACTCTACCGCAAGCTGCTGGGAACCTGCGTTGCCGGCAATGCCTACCAGGGTCTGGGACTGATTGCCGGCCAGGTCGGCGACGTGGAAGAGGCAGTAGACCAGCTGCATTCTGCCAGTGCGCTGCTGCCAGTAGATCCGGATGTGCGCAATGATTACGGTTATGCTCTGCTGATGGCCAAGGATTACGATGACGCCCTGCATGAATTCCTTACCGCCATCGAGTTGTCTCCGGGCCATCATCAGGCGGCGCACAACCTGTTGTTGTTGCTGTATCGCACGGGTGAAACCGACAAAGCCGGCAAGTTTGCGAAAGACTTCGGTATCAGTGATGCGGATATTGCCAGGCTCAAGGCCGAGGCTTTGAAGCCGCTGCCTGGTATCGCCCTCAATGAAGCAGTGCGGCAAGAGCCTATGAGCTCCAGCGCGACAAAAGCCGCTGCCATCGGAAAGGAGCAATTGCAATGATCCCCATCAGGCAAGTTGTCATTTGCGGCCTCATGCTCGGCCTGCTGGCCGGTCTCGCACCTTTGGCCAGTGCGGAGGAAAGGGTCAGGGCGGATTCCGGTGCCGAAAAAACCCAGCAGCAGTCACCGGTCAAATCCTGGCTGGAGCTTCAAAGCAGTGGCAAGGCTGCGTCTTCCCAGCCCCAGCCGCTTTCCGGTCCAGCCATGGATCGCGTGCATGAGCGCTATCTCAAGAGCTTCTCGCATCCGATCCCGCCGTACTACAAGCATGCCCAGCCGTCCGGCTACTAGCAAACATCTTCAACAGGGGGCCATCGGCCTCTGGGGAGTCATGACGCTGCTGCTGGCGGTCATGTTCCTGGCACTGGCCGTGGATACCGGGCGCTTGTGGATGCAGCAGCGCAAGCTGCAAAGCATTGCCGACATCGCTTCGATGGAAGCTGCACGTACCATGGGCTGCAGCATAGACCTGAGCAACGCCATCGCTGCTGCGCAAGCGGCCGCAGAACGTAACGGATATACCGGCCAGCTTTCCCAAAATCCGAATGTCGTAGAGTTGGGCAGCATTGCAACCCTTGGCGGCGTAAGGGAGTTTTTTCCGGAAACACCTCACGAAGCCGTGCGCGTTTACGCCACTCAGTCCGTGCCTGCCAGTCTTGTTGCAGGGGGCTTGTTCGGCAATCAGGTGGTGCTGCACGCTGAGGCGGTTTCAGCTGCCGATCCACCGTTGGTGGCTTTTACTGCGGGTACTTATCTCGCCAGCATCAGTACCGACGTGACCCCGATGAACCGCCTGCTGGGCGAAATGCTGGGTACCAACCTAAACCTCACGGCACTTTCTTATGAAGGCCTCGCTACC
>DASTRT010000015.1:0-2473 GCA_035761085.1 Methylophilaceae bacterium | reverse complement strand
GGCCTGTATGCGCTGGTACCTACCGTGGGCGCCCTCCTCATCATCACCTTCGCCAATCAGAACACACTGGCTGGAAAACTGCTGGGCAACCGGTTGCTGGTTGGCATCGGCCTCATCAGCTATAGCGCCTATTTATGGCACCAGCCGCTATTCGCCTTTGCCCGCCATGGCAGCAGATACGAACCCGGCGCGGCCATGATGGCGCTGCTGGCCATTGTCTCAATCGGCCTGGCCTATCTGAGCTGGCGCTTCATCGAGCGCCCGTTCCGCCGCAAGGACGTGGTGAGCCGACAGCGCATTTTCACCCTGGCCGCCATGGGATCGGCAGCCTTCATCGCCTTTGGCCTGGCGGGCATGAGCAGCCATGGATTTGAAACTGCCAGGACCACGGCGCTGCAGCAGCATGTGCTGCAGACCGCGCTGTTCAGCCCGATGCGGCGGCAATGCCACACCAACGGACCGCATTACCTGAAACCTGAACAGGCGTGTGCGTATGGCGGTGAAACGGTGGACTGGGCGGTGTTCGGCGACAGCCACGCTGTCGAGTTGGGATATGCCCTGTCGCAGCAACTGACGATTAGCCACGAGGGCCTGCGGCATTTTTCCTTCAGCGACTGCCCGCCCTCCTGGGGTATCACGATCGCAGAGCATCCCAATTGCTCGAAATGGACGCAGGAAGCGGTGGACTACATTGCACACAATCCACACATCCGTAACGTGGTGGTGTCTTATCGCATCAACTCGGAATTGTTCGGTGAACACGGCCTGGCCTACCCGCTGTTGCCCAACAGTGTAGACGAGGGCGAACGCGAACGCCGCTGGCAGGCCTATGTGAATATGCTGCGGCACTTTGTCCACGCCGGCAAGCACGTCATTGTCGTGCTGCAGGCGCCTGAATTACCCAGGAAGATCGGCGCCTTGATCTACCGGAGCAAACTGTCCCCGCAGCAGATTCGCGGCGTAAGCCGCGAATGGTGGAATCGCCGCAGCGCCTTCGTACGAACGCACCTGGCCCAGATTCCAGGTGACGTGACGGTAATCGATCCCGCCCCGCTGTTCTGCGACACCCGCGCCTGCTATGCGGTGAAAGACGGCACGGCGCTGTATTTCGACAGCCATCACCTCTCGATCAACGGCGGACGGATAGTAGCTGCCGAAATTCTCAAACGCGTAAATCCCCCGCCCAGCATGCAGGTAGCCATGCGCCAGCACTCCGCCCGCTAACCTTTTGTGGGGTACAGCACGGCAGCGGCTGGCGCCGGTCGGTATGTTGAATCCATGGCCGTACCCGCAAATACTGAATTTCGCGACCTCAAGGCGCTTTACATCAACTGCACGCTGACGCGCTCACCGCAGGACTCCCACACCGAAAGGCTCATGCAGGTGTCCATGGAAATCCTGCGCAAGCAGGGCGTTTCCGTGGATTATTTCCGCGCGGTGGATTTCGCCATTGCGCCCGGCATGCAGGCCGACATGACGCAAAGCGGATTCGACCGCGACGACTGGCCCAGGCTTTTCGAGCGCGTAAAGGCGGCGGATATCCTGGTCATCGGTTCGCCGGTGTGGCTGGGCGAGCAGTCTTCCATCTGCACGCTGGTTATCGAGCGACTGTATGCCATGTCGGAAGAGACCAACGACAGAGGCCAGTACATCTATTACGGCAAGGTGGGCGGCTGCATCGTCACCGGCAACGAGGACGGTGCCAAGAACGTTTCGAAATACGTGGTGTATGCACTGCAGCACATCGGTTATACCGTGCCGCCGCAAGCCGACGCCTACTGGGTGGGCCCGGCCGGACCGGGCCCCAGCTATGGCGACCCTACGCCGCACGGACCTACCGGCTTCGACAACGATTTCACCCAGATGATGGTGACATTCACCAGCTGGAATCTCATGCACATGGCAGTCATGCTCAGGAAAAACGGCGGCATTCCGGCCTGGGGCAATATGGCCGAGGCGTGGGAAAAAGGCGAACACTTCAGCCATCCGGGCTGATTCCGAGGGCCGGCTCATTCCGGCATTGCAATGAAAATCGGGGAGATCTTGACTACGAAAGGAGCTCGCATGAGACCCCTGTTAACTACCCTGCTTATCGCTTCCATCCTCATCAACGTCGTGCTCAGCGCCGTCAAGTCTGACGCATCCGATGCTACCGCCGTCAATCAGATTACCTACGAAAACCCCTACCCTACCTACGTGCCGAGCTTCCTCAGGTAGTTGTGGATATCGGTAGCGGCGATCGCCGCATGGCCGATGGCGACACTAACCTGGTTCAGCGCGTCCACCACATCGCCTGCTGCGTAGAGGCCGGTCACTGATGTCCGCTGCCTGGTGTCGGTGATCACCTCGCGCTCTTCATTGCACTTGGCACCGAGCCGCGTAGCCAGCTCGGAACGCGCGATATCCCCCATCATCGGGTACAGCACGTCGAAGCGGTGCTCGCTGCCGTCCTCCAGGCGGATGACAGGCGCCA
>DASTRT010000014.1:0-16322 GCA_035761085.1 Methylophilaceae bacterium | reverse complement strand
AGCGATATCTCGAGCAGGCCTATTTTCCGGAGATGGGCGAAACCAACCCTTTCCTCCACATGAGCCTGCACCTCTCCATCCTGGAGCAGGTGGCCATCGATCAGCCGCCGGGCATTGCCGGTTATTACCGGACGCTGCTCGAAAAGCGCGGCAGCAAGCTGGAGGCGCAGCATGAC
The DNA here is from genome assembly GCA_035761085.1 of Methylophilaceae bacterium. GTDB lineage: Bacteria > Pseudomonadota > Gammaproteobacteria > Burkholderiales > Methylophilaceae > DASTRT01. The sequence continues at coordinate 16,146 of DASTRT010000014.1, read as the reverse complement.
CTTATGGACTGCCTGGCGGAAACGATCTGGCAGTCGCAGCGCAGCAACACGCCCCTCGATGCGCAAGCTTATGTAAGATGCATGGAACACAAGGCCAACCAGGCATGACAACTTGCAACGATGACCATCGTTAACGTCCAACATACGCATCAGTGGCTGGTGGAGCACGGTGACTATCTCTACCGGTATGCCCTGGCCCGCGTTCGCGATACCCATCAGGCCGAGGACCTGGTGCAGGAGACCCTGATCGCGGCAATCCAGAACAACAGCTACGCTGGCAAATCGGCACCGCGCACCTGGCTAACGGGCATCCTCAAGCACAAGATCATCGATCTCATGCGCCGCCAGGTGCGTGAACAGCCGCTGGACCACGAAGAAGCATTGCCCGATGAGCCCGGCATGGACGAGTTTTTCGCCGACGACGGTCACTGGGACGAAAAACCCGGCTTCTGGTCGCCACCGGAAGACGAACTGGAACAGAAGCAGTTCTTCGTCATCCTGCAGCAGTGCATGGACCGCCTTCCCAAAAAGCTTGCCCAGATTTTCCTCATGCGCGAAGTGCATGAAAGCGACAATGAAGAAATTTGTAAGGAACTCGAAATCAGCACGACCAATGCCTGGGTAATGCTGTATCGCGCCCGTATGGGATTGAGAAAATGTCTGGAATTGAACTGGCTCGACAAATGACGCACGACAGGTGGAACCATGCTGAGTTGTAAACAAGCCAGCCAGCTGTTATCGCAGTCCCTGGACAGGGGGTTGTTACGCCGCGAGCGCATCGGCCTCGTTTTCCACCTGATGCTCTGCAGCATGTGCAGGCGATTCGGGCGGCAGATCGAAGCCATGCGCAAAATGGTGCGGCGTTTAAGGCAACAGATTGAGCAGGACGAAGCCGTCAGGCTCCCGGCGGAAGCACAACAACGTATTGCCCATGTGCTGGCAACCCGGCACATGCACGGAAAGTAATAACCAAGAAGTCTTGTTAATCCAACAATCAGGAGAATCAAATGAAAGCAACCGGTAAAAAAGCTCTTTCCATCGTTCTGGGCAGCGCCTTTGCCGCCTCGGTTTCCGTAACTGCCGTACACGCTGCCGAAAATCCTTTCGCCCTCAAGTCGCTGCACTCCGGCTACATGGTGGCCGATGCCGACAAGATGAAGGATGGCAAGTGCAGCACCGGCAAGTGCGGTGCGAACAAGAAGAAGGCCATGGAAGAAAAGGCCAAGGAAGGTTCGTGTCACGCGGACAAGGCCAAGGAAGGCAACTGCAGTGCCGACAAGAAGGCGAAGGAAGGCAATTGCAGCGCCGACAAGGCCAAGGAAGGTTCCTGCCACGCTGACAAGTAATATCGTATGGCGCATTTCCCTGAAATCTGTGGTGCCGGGCTGGGGCTCAAGCGCGAGCTGATTCCCCAGTTGCAGGCCATGCACGGCCAGTCCGTCGTGGCAGCCATCGATTTCCTGGAAATTGCGCCGGAAAACTGGATCGGGGTCGGCGGACAGAGAGGCAGGCAACTGTCCTGGCTCGCCGATCACTATCCTATCGCCGCTCACGGCTTGTCGCTTTCGCTGGGCGGTCCCGATCCGCTCAATGAAGATTTCCTGCGGCAGGTGAAGGCATTTCTCGACCGTTACCGAATTTCGCTGTATACCGAACACCTGAGTTACTGCACCGATGGCGGCTATCTCTACGACCTGCTGCCCATCCCGTTTACCCAAGAAGCTGTGAAATATGTCGCGGCCCGCATCCGCCGTACCCAGGAGATTCTGGAGCGGCGCATCGCGGTCGAGAATGCCTCATTCTATGTGGCCGCACCCATCGCCGAAATGGATGAACTGACCTTCATCAAGGCGGTGCTGGAAGAGGCCGATTGCGATTTGCATCTCGACATCAACAATGTCTACGTCAACAGCGTTAACTTCGGCTTCGACCCGCATGAATTCCTGCATGGCATTCCCGACGAACGCATCGTCTATGCGCATATCGCCGGGCACGACCGCGAGGCCGAGGACCTCATCATTGATACGCATGGCCAGGACGTGATCGATCCCGTCTGGGCGCTGCTCAAGGAGGCTTATTCGCTGTTCGGCGTTTTCCCCACGCTGCTCGAGCGCGACATCGACATTCCGCCGCTGCCTGAACTCATGAAAGAGGTGGACTATATCGCCGAGCTGCAGGGGGCTTATAGTGTGCCGAAAAGCATCGCCTCTCCCTGAAATGACGCTTCCCGAATTCCAGCGGTACCAACTGCAGTTCACCCGGCATATCCGCAACCCAGGTGGAGCTGCGCGGCCGGACAAGGTGTCGGCAAAGCGCATGCGCGTCTACACCGAAATCGTCTTCAATAACCTCGAATCCTCGGTCGCCGCCTGTTTCCCCGTTGCAAAAAAGGTGCTGGGTATACGGTCCTGGACCAAGCTGGTCCGTAAATTCTTCATCGAGCACGAAAGCCGCAGTCCGCTATTCCGCCAGATTCCCGAGGAATTCCTCAAATGGCTGGAACATGCGCCCGAGGTGCCGCCGTATCTCTACAGCCTGGCTCACTACGAATGGGTGGAGCTGGCCGTGGCTACTGCGGATGTCAGCGTTGATCCGCATGTAGTCGATCCGATTGGCGACTTGCTCGAACAGGTGGCCGTGCTGGCACCTTCCATGATGTTGTTACGCTACGACTATCCCGTACACAAGCTTTCTCCGCGCCGCAAGCCGATAGCTCCTTTGCCACAACCGGTGCACCTGCTGGTTTTCCGCAACGCGGAAGATGAGGTGCGTTTCATTGAACTGAACCCGGTAACCGCGCGCTTGGTGGAAATCCTGCAGGACGATCACCTGACGGGCCGCCAGGCCCTGCAGCAGATCGCGGTTGAACTGGCGCACCCCGACCCTGACACGATCATTCGCTTCGGCCGGGAGTTGCTGGCCGACCTCAGGCAGCAGGGGGTGATAGTGGGAGCGAAACGAAGCGCCGCCTAGCCATCCTACGGCTTAATGCAATTCCTCTGAAGTCGCTTCGTGCGCGTGGCCGTGATGCCGGTCCAGCAAGCTGTAATAGTTGGAGGGTGTCAAAACCGTAGGTACAGCCTTGCACAGCATCTTGGGGTAATCCTTGCTGTAGTGCAGGCCGCGGCTTTCGTGCCGCTCCATGGCACTGCGAACAATGAGCTCGGCCACCTGCAGCAGGTTGCGCAGCTCGATCAGGTCGTTGCTGATACGGAAGTTGCGGTAGAACTCATGCACCTCGTCGCGCAGCAGGTGGATGCGGTGCATGGCACGGGCCAGCCGCTTGTTGGTGCGCACGATGCCCACGTAATTCCACATGAAGCGCCGCAGTTCGTTCCAGTTGTGCGTGATGACGATTTCCTCGTCGGCATCCGTCACGCGGCTCTCATCCCAATCCGGCAGCTTGATCCATGGCTTATCGGCTTTCGCCAGTATGTCCTGCGCGGCTGCCTGACCGAATACCAGACACTCCAGCAGTGAATTGCTGGCCAGCCGGTTTGCGCCGTGCAGGCCGGTATAAGCGGTTTCACCAATGGCATAAAGCCGTGGCAGGTCAGTGCTGCCGACATGGTCGGTCATGACACCACCACAGCAGTAGTGCGCGGCCGGTACGACAGGAATCGGTTCCTTCGTGATGTCGATGCCGAGTTCGAGGCAGCGCCGGTAGATGGTGGGGAAGTGGGACAGCACAAAGTCGGCCGGCTGGTGCGAGATATCCAGGTAGACGCAGTCGATGCCGCGCTTCTTCATCTCGAAGTCGATGGCGCGCGCCACGATATCGCGTGGTGCCAGCTCGGCGCGCTTGTCATGCTCCGGCATGAAGCGCGTGCCGTCCGGCAGCTTGAGGATGCCGCCTTCGCCGCGCACGGCTTCCGTGATCAGGAAAGACTTGGCCTTGGGGTGATAGAGGCAGGTCGGGTGGAACTGGATGAACTCCATATTGGCCACACGGCAACCCGCGCGCCAGGCCATGGCGATGCCGTCGCCGGTGCTGACATCCGGATTGGTGGTGTAGAGATAGACCTTGCCGGCGCCGCCGGTGGCGAGCACGGTATGCTGAGCGGCAATGGTGACGACTTTGCCGGTCTGGTTGTCGAGCACATAGGCGCCCAGGCATTCGTCCTTGGCCAGCCCCACCTTGCGGCCGGTAATGAGGTCGACGGCGATGTGGTTTTCCAGGATCTTGATGTTCTCATGCCGGCGCACCTGCTCCGCCAGTGTCGTCTGTACGGCGTGACCGGTGGCATCGGCGGCATGGATGATGCGCCGGTGGCTGTGCCCGCCTTCGCGGGTCAGGTGGAAGCCGCTGTCGTCGTCCTCGCGGGTGAATGGCACGCCTTCGTCGATCAGCCACTGCACCGTTTCACGTCCGTGGTTGACTACCAGTTGGGTCACTTCCGGATCGCACAGCCCGGCACCGGCTACCAGAGTGTCCTTGATGTGGGCCTCCAGCGAATCGTCATCGGTCAGCACGGCTGCGATACCGCCCTGTGCCCAGTTGCTGGAGCAGTCGTCCAGTCCACGCTTGCTGACCAGGCATACTTTCTTGTGGGCGGCGACCTTGAGCGCCAGCGTAAGACCTGCGAGACCGCTGCCAATGATGAGAACGTCGTATTGCTGCATGTTGCTCTGCCGGGATGAACTTTACCGAGTTTAGCGCTGTCTTGAGTTGTAAGCTAGTTCCGCCACATACAAGGGAAGCGCAATGATCAATACTAAGCAACTTGAGGAATTTTCGAGGCTCGGTTTCGTAGATACTGCTATGCAAGGTTATACTCCGACAGTTGTAAAAACTCAGACAGGGAGTAAGGCCCCTATGGCGGGCGAAAGGGAAATAGATCAGGCGTTGGTCGAGCGCGCGCAGCGCGGCGACACGGAAGCGTTCGGCATGCTGGTAGACAAGTACCAGCGCAAGCTGGGCCGGTTGCTTTCCCGCCTGATTCGCGATCCTGCCGAGGTGGAGGATGTGGTACAGGAATCCTTCATCAAGGCGTATCGCGCATTGCCCAACTTCCGTGGTGAAAGCGCTTTCTATACCTGGCTCTACCGGATTGGCATCAATACGGCCAAGAATTACCTGGTAGCCATGGGGCGCCGGCCGCAAGTTACGACTGAAATCGAAATCGAGGACGCCGAGAATTTCGAGGATGCCAATGAGCTGCGTACCATGGATACGCCGGAAACCGAGCTGATGAGCAAGGAGATCGCGCAGACGGTCAACGACACGGTAGCCTCGCTGCCGGAGGAGTTGCGTACTGCCATCACCTTGCGGGAAATAGAAGGTTTGAGCTACGAAGAGATCGCAACCCTGATGGATTGCCCGATCGGCACCGTACGCTCGCGTATCTTCCGGGCACGGGAAACCATCGCCCAGAAGCTGCGCCCATTGTTGGATACTCCCCAGCATAAACGCTGGTAAGCATTAGGAGAATAATAATGAAGGAACAAATTTCAGCGCTCATGGACGATGAGCTCAGCCCGGATGGCCTGGAATACTTGTTTACCGCCGTCAAAAGCGATAACGAACTCGGGGATTGTTGGGCGACCTACCATCTGATCGGCGACGTCATGCGCGGCAGTCCGATGGGGCAGCCCGGCTTCAAGGAGCGGCTCATGCAAAAGCTCGAGGCCGAGCCTGCAGTGCTGGCGCCCCGCAATATTCGCCGCGAGCGCAAACCCATGCTGTGGTCGGTTGCTGCTTCCGCAGCGGCGGTGTTCTTCGTGGGCTGGATGGTGCTGCAGCAGCAGGTACCTGGCGATAGCGCCACCCCCGCCGTCGCTGTTGCCCAGAACAGTCCCAGTATCCCTTCCGAATATCTTTATGCACATCAGGCCGTAGCCCCCAGCAGCTCTTCCTACTTCATTCAGCCGGCAGCCTACTCGGAGAGCGGGCAGTAATGAAAAGGCTGTTGCTGGCCTGCCTGCTGGCGGCACAGGCTTCTTTTGCCTACGCCGATGACCCCTGGCAACTGCTGCAGAATGCCGCCGATGCCTCGCGTAACCTGAGTTATCGCGGGATTTTTGTTTACCAGTCCGGCAAGAATTCCCGTTCGGTGCAGCTTACCCACATGAATTATGGCCAGGGCGAATACGCCCGCAGCATTGTGCTGGACGGTTCACCACGTGAGGTGTTGAGCCAGGGCAGCGATCTCGTGATTTACAGCCCGCGCAACGAAAAAGTCGTCATCACCAAACGTCGTGCGCAGAACCTTTTTCCAGCCTTGTTGCCTGCCAATATGGAAGAAATCAAGGAAAGCTATCAGGCGCGCCTGGGTGGTGAAGAGCGTGTAGGCGGTCGCGAAGGCCAGATCATATTTCTCGATTCGCGCGACCAGTACCGCTACGGTTACAAATTCTGGACCGACAAGCAGTATGGATTGATTCTCAAGTCCATGACATTCAATGAAAAGAATGAGCCCATCGAACAGATCACCTTCACCCAGCTGACTCTGCTGGATACGCATAACATGGACTGGTTCCAGCCTACTGTGGATCCGGCCAAGCGCTATGTCATGGAGGAAGAGGAAACGGTTGCCTCGGTCGATACCAGCGATCTCAGTATCGACCCGATTCCTGCCGGTTTCCACAAGATCGACCAGGTGCAGCGCATGGTACCAGGGAAGCCGGTGCCGGTGACGCATCTGATCTTTTCCGACGGCCTGGCTTCGGTATCGCTATTCATCGAGCGGTTGAACAAAATGCATCCGCCCAAACTGGGCCACCGGATGGTGGGTTCCACCAATTTCTATATCCAGGCCACGGATGGCTACCAGGTGGTCGCAGTGGGGGAAGTACCTGCCGCCACCGTTACCCAGATGGCGAACGCCGTTAAATTCAAGAAACAATAAATATGGTTGAAGAACAGGCAGTCATTGTCGGTCTGCAGGATGAGACCGCCATGCTGGAGATCGTCCGCAGCAAGCCTTGCGGGTTATGTGGACAAACGCGTGGTTGCGGCGTGTCAATGTGGGGGAAACTGTTTCGGCATCGCCCTTACATCTTTCGCGCGTTGAATCGCGTAAACGCCCAAGTGGGCGATTTCGTTGTCGTAGGAATTGAAGAGCAGGCTCTGCTGCGAAGTGCGTTACTTGTCTATGGGATTCCTCTGCTGACGATGCTGGCCGGGGCAATATTCGCCGGGCTGGCGGGCGAGGGAAGCAACCGCGATTTCGCTACCGTCATCGGCGCCTTGGCAGGCCTTGCTATCGGCCTGCTGTGGGTCAAGGGGCATACCGCGGGCGGCAGTGTGGATTCACGTTATCAGCCGGTCATTTTGCGTGTTGGCAACTGACCATGATTCATTGGAAAAAGAGGTAGATATGATTAAGCAATTTATAGCAGTTTGCGTCATGCTGGTTTCCTTTGTGGGCCCGACTTATGCCAAGGATTTGCCCGACTTTACGGAATTGGCCGAAAAGCAGGGACAGGCGGTGGTCAATATCAGTGCGACTCAGGTGGTGCACAACAATGGTGTGGCCGGGATGCCTTATCCTGGAATGCCGGACGACGATGCACTGAATGAGTTTTTCCGCCGCTTCGGCATCCCGATGCCCGGCGCCCCGGGCGGTCCTGAGGGCGGCAGCGGCCCGCAGCAGGATTACAAGGCCCAGTCGCTGGGTTCCGGCTTCATCATCAGCTCCGATGGCTACGTGCTGACCAATTCGCATGTGGTCAATGCAGCGGAGGAAATCATCGTCAAGCTGTTCGACAAGCGCGAATTCAAGGCAAAAGTGATCGGCTCCGACAAGCGTACCGATGTTGCCCTGCTCAAGATCGATGCGACCAACCTGCCGAAGATCACTGTCGGTGACCCGGGCGCACTCAAGGTGGGCGAATGGGTTGCCGCCATCGGTGCGCCTTTCGGCCTGGAAAACACCATTACCGCGGGTATCGTCAGCGCCAAGGGCCGTGCCTTGCCGCAAGAGAATTATGTGCCGTTCATCCAGACCGACGTTGCCATCAATCCCGGCAATTCCGGTGGCCCGCTGTTCAACCTCAAGGGTGAAGTGGTCGGCATTAACTCGCAGATCTACAGCCGTACTGGCGGCTACATGGGCCTGTCGTTTGCCATCCCCATCGATGTTGCCATCAGCGTAGCGGAGCAGCTCAAGGCCACCGGCAAGGTAACCCGCGGCTGGCTGGGTATCGCCATTCAGGAAATCACTACCGAACTGGCTGACTCCTTCGGTCTCAAGAACACCAATGGCGCTCTGGTTGCCGGTGTGGAGAAAGGCTCTCCAGCTGAGAAGGGCGGCCTGCAACCTGGGGATATCATCATCAAGTTCAACGGCAAGCAGATCACAACCTCTTCCGACCTGCCGCGCACCGTTGCCGCGACCAAGCCGGGCAATGAAGTGCCGGTGGAAATCCTGCGCAAGGGCAATCCACGCACGCTGAATATCGCAGTTGGCGAAATGCCCAACCCCAATGAAGAGGAAGCGGCAACACCCAAGGCGCCATCCAAGGCGGAGGCTAATCGCATCGGTCTCGTGCTGCGCGATCTGACGGCACAGCAGAAGAAGCGCCTCAACAACAAGAATGGCCTGCTGGTGCTGGAAGCGCAAGGCGCGGCGGCACAAGCCGGAATTCGTCGCGGTGACGTGATTCTGGGCATTAACAATTCAGAAGTGCAGACCGTCGAACAATTCAACAAACAGCTGGCCGGCATGGCTAGCGGCAAGACGGTGGCACTGCTGGTGCAGCGTGGCGACAACACGCTCTACCTGCCGGTGAAGATCAACGGCAAGTAGCAGGCCAACCGGGTGCGGAGGGAGCGGCTTTGCTGTAGAATCGCCGCTCATCCGGATGTAGCTTGATTCAACAAAGGGCGCTATGGCGCCCTTCTTGTTGACCCCGGTCAGCCTAAGACCACGACATGAAGAATATTCGCAACTTTTCCATCATTGCCCACATCGACCATGGCAAGTCGACCTTGGCCGATCGCATCATCCAACTATGCGGCGGGCTCTCCGACCGCGAGATGGAAGCCCAGGTGCTGGACTCCATGGATATCGAACGCGAGCGCGGTATCACCATCAAGGCCCAGACAGCGGCTTTGCATTACAAGGCGCTGAACGGCGAAATCTACCAGCTCAACCTGATCGATACCCCGGGCCACGTCGACTTTTCCTATGAAGTAAGCCGTTCGCTGGCCGCCTGTGAAGGCGCGCTGCTGGTGGTGGACGCCTCACAGGGCGTGGAGGCGCAGTCGGTCGCCAACTGCTACACGGCGATCGACCAGGGCGTGGAAGTGGTTCCCGTGCTGAACAAGATCGATTTGCCATCTGCCGAACCCGACCGCGTCATCCAGGAAATCGAGGACGTTATCGGCATCGAGGCCGGCGATGCCATTCGTTGCTCCGCCAAGACAGGCGAGGGCGTGCGCGATGTGCTGGAAGGCGTGGTACATCGCATTCCGCCGCCCGAAGGCGATGCCGCTGCACCACTCAAGGCACTCATTATCGATTCCTGGTTCGATAATTATGTCGGCGTGGTCATGCTGGTACGCGTGGTGGATGGCGTGCTCAAACCCAAGGACAAGATTCGCCTGATGGCTACCGGTGCCCAGCATCTGTGTGAGCAGGTCGGCGTCTTCACGCCCAAGTCCATGCAGAAGCCTGCTCTCTCGGCCGGCGAGGTAGGCTTTATCATCGCCGGCATCAAGGAATTGACTAATGCCAAGGTGGGCGACACAGTGACGCTTGCCGACCGCCCAGCCAGCGAGCCCCTGCCGGGTTTCAAGGAAGTGAAGCCGCAGGTGTTTGCCGGGCTCTATCCGGTGGAATCCAACCAGTTCGAGGCATTACGCAATGCGCTGGAGAAGCTGCAGCTCAACGACGCTTCGCTGCGTTTCGAGCCGGAAAACTCGACCGCGCTCGGTTTCGGCTTCCGCTGCGGCTTCCTTGGTCTCTTGCATATGGAGATCGTACAGGAGCGTCTGGAGCGCGAGTACGACATGGATCTCATCACCACCGCGCCGACGGTTATCTATGAGCTCATGCTCAAGAGCGGCGAAGTGGTGCAGATCGAGAATCCGTCCCTGCTCCCGGAGCCTTCGCGTATCCAGGAAATCCGCGAGCCCATCATCACGCTCAACCTGCTGATGCCGCAGGATTATGTGGGGCCGGTCATGACACTGTGCAATAACAAGCGGGGCGTCCAGCGCAACATGCAGTACATGGGACGTCAGGTCATGTTGACCTACGAAATGCCGCTCAATGAAGTGGTGCTGGATTTTTTCGACAAGCTCAAATCGGTTTCCCGCGGCTACGCTTCGATGGACTATGAATTCCTGGAATTTCGCGCTGCCGATCTCGTCAAGCTCGACATCATGGTCAACGGCGATCGGGTGGACGCGTTATCATTGATTGTTCACCGCAGCAGCAGCCAGTACCGTGGCCGGGAAATCACCGCCAAGATGCGCGAGCTGATTCCGCGCCAGATGTTCGATGTGGCCATTCAAGCCGCCATCGGCGCCAACATCATTGCCCGCGAAACGGTCAAGGCCATGCGCAAGAACGTGCTGGCGAAGTGTTATGGCGGTGACATCACGCGCAAGAAGAAGCTGCTGGAAAAGCAGAAGGAAGGCAAGAAGCGCATGAAGCAGGTGGGTAATGTGGAAATCCCGCAGGAGGCATTTCTTGCCATCCTGCGCGTAGAAGACAAATAGAGGAAAAAATCAAATGATGTTTGCATTATTCATGCTGGTGATTCTGGCGCTCTCCGGGCTGGTCTGGCTGCTCGACATCCTGGTCCTGCGCAAGCGCCGACCTGCCGGCGCCAGCGAACCCATGATCGTGGAGTATTCCAAGAGTTTCTTCCCGGTCATCCTGGTAGTGTTCCTGATCCGCTCCTTCATCGTCGAGCCGTTCAAGATTCCTTCCGGCTCCATGATGCCGACGCTGCTGGCCGGCGACTTCATACTGGTCAACAAGTTTGCCTACGGTCTGCGCGTGCCCATCCTCAACAATACTTTTCTTGATATCGGCCACCCCAAACGCGGCGATGTCTTCGTTTTCCATTACCCGCCTGATCCCTCCATCGATTACATCAAGCGCGTAGTCGGCGTGCCGGGCGACAAGATCGCCTACCGCGACAAACAGCTCTATATCAACGGCAAGAAGCTGGATACCGAGTTCGTGGACGATTATTCCTATGTAGGCTCCGGTCTCAACATGGTGTATGCCAAGCGTTACCAGGAAACGCTGGGGGACGTTAAGCACGACATCCTGCTGGAAGACAACTCCATCATGATCGATGCCGAGGTGGAAGTGCCGCCCGGCCACTACTTCGCCATGGGCGATAATCGTGATAACAGCCGAGATAGCCGCGTCTGGGGTTTCGTGCCGGAACAAAACCTCGTCGGCCGTGCATTTTTCATCTGGTGGAATTTCGATAATTTCGGCAGAATTGGCAATATCATTAAATAGGGAGGGGGCATATGCGCAAGCAACAGGGTATGACATTCATCGGCCTGGTTTTCACCATCGCTGCCATTGTGTTCGTAGCAGTCATCGGCATGAAGCTGACGCCGGCCTATCTCGAGTTCCTGTCGGTTAAAAAGGCGATCGCCAAAATCGCCAACGACCCCACCTTCCCAAACATGAGCAAAAAGGACATCGTCGATCAGTTCGACCGCAGCGCCACCATCGATGATATCAAGGTCATCAAGGGCAGCGATCTGGAAATCGCCAAGGAAGAAGGCGGCAAGCCGGTGGTGACCGCAGAGTATGAAACCGTGGTGCCCCTGATCGCCAACGTCAGCGCCTTGTTGAATTTCAAGACCTCGACCGACAATACCTCCGAATAGACAGGACTGCATGCCGCCCAGCAGCTTGAGCCGGCTCATTGGCCATGATTTCGCCAATCCACACCTGCTGACGCAAGCGCTGACGCATCGCAGTCACGGCAGCTCGAACAACGAGCGGCTGGAATTTCTGGGCGATGGTGTGCTCAATTGCATCATCGCCCATGAACTTTTCAAGCGTTATCCTAAACTACCCGAAGGCGATCTGAGCCGACTGCGCGCGCATCTGGTCAAGGAGTCTGCGCTGAGCGAGATCGCCAGAAGTCTCGACCTCGGCGAATCCCTCAAGCTGGGCGAAGGCGAACTCAAAAGCGGCGGCTGGCGGCGCCCCTCGGTGCTGGCCGACGCAGTGGAAGCCATCATCGGCGCAGTATTCGTGGATGGGGGCTTTGCTGCTGCCCAAGGCACGGTGGTGCGACTATATGCTCCCCTGCTGGAAGGGCTGGATCCCAAGTCCATCGGCAAGGATGCCAAATCCCTGCTGCAGGAATACCTGCAGGGGAATAAAGCCGACTTGCCTGAATATCAGGTAGTCGCGACCGAAGGCGAGGCACATTGCCAGACTTTTCGTGTCGAATGCCTTATTCCCAAGCTCGATATCCGCACCGAAGGCGAGGGCACCAGTCGCCGCGCGGCAGAACAGCAGGCGGCGCAACTGGCTTACGACCAACTGATCTCGAAACGAAAGCATGAACGACAACAGTGATTCCCGCTGCGGTACCGTAGCCATCGTCGGCCGCCCCAATGTGGGCAAGTCCACCCTGCTCAACCACATCCTGGGGCTCAAGCTCAGCATTACCTCACGCAAGGCGCAGACTACCCGCCATCGCCTGTTGGGCATCCATACTACCGATGATGCCCAATATCTGTTCGTGGATACGCCCGGCTTCCAGCAGAAACACATCAATGCCTTGAATCGCACCCTCAACCGCACAGTGACGCAGGTGCTGACCGAGGTCGACGTGGTGCTGTTCGTGGTTGAACCCACGCACCTGAGTGAAGCCGACCGTAAGGTCATGGCGTTGCTCCCCAAGGATCAGCCGGTGATTCTGGTCATCAACAAGGCCGACCTGATGAAGGACAAGGGCAAGCTGCTGCCGCTGATCGAAGAATTTTCCGCAGAATTTACATTCACCGAAATCGTCCCGGTCAGCGCCAGGCAGAACCAGAACCTGAGCCAGCTGTTGACAGCTATCCACAAGCATTTGCCTCAGCAGCCCGCCATCTACGGCGAAGATGAGCTAACCGACCGCAACGAAAGATTCCTGGCAGCCGAACTGCTGCGCGAAAAGGTATTCCGCCTGCTGGGCGAGGAAGTACCATACGCCGTCGCGGTGGAGATCGAGAAGTTCGAGCAGGAGGGTAACCTGCGCCGTATTCATGCGGCCATTATCGTCGACAAGGAAAGCCAGAAGCCCATGCTGATCGGCAAGGGCGGCGAAAAGCTCAAGCGTATCTCGACCGAAGCGCGGCAGGACATGGAGCAATTGTTCGGCGGCAAGGTTTGGTTGGAGGTGTGGGTTAAGGTTAAATCCGGTTGGGCCGATGACGAGAGGGCGCTCAAGAGCCTTGGCTATTGAGCGCATGCGAAATCAAACGTGCACAGCGTTAAGCTCGTTTGCCGTACTTACCATGTACTGTCTGCACTCGCTTGCCTTGTTCACGTTTGATTTGGCACGCGTAAAAACCAGCGGGATTTGATCTATGGCTGCGAGCACTATCAACCGCCAGGAAAACCAGCCGGTCTTCGTCCTCCACACCTATCCTTTCAAGGAAACCAGTCTGGTAGTTGAGCTGTTGACGCGGGATTTCGGTCGCATCGCCGCGGTGGCGAAGGGCGCGCGAAGGCCCCGGTCTGCCATGCGCGGCATGCTGCAGTCATTCCAGCCGCTCATCGGCGCCTGGTCCGGCAAGGCTGAGCTAAAGAACCTGCATAGCCTGGAATGGGGCGAGGGCTTGCTGCTGCTGCGCGGTGATGCCCTGATGTGCGGTTTCTACCTCAATGAACTCATGCTGCGCCTGCTGCCGCGTGAGGATGAGCATGCGGCACTGTTCGATTATTATGCGCAAACGTTGCGCACGCTTGCCAGGAGTGAGGTGCTGCCCGCTACGCTGCGCCGCTTTGAGCTCAAGATGCTGCAGGAAATGGGCTATGCCCTGCCGCTGGACAAGGATGAACGGGGCGAAGCCATTTCAGCAGAACGCAATTACGTCTACGTGGCGGAGCATGGGCCGGTCAGCCAACAGCCGCGCGGGCAGAACGGAGTACAATTGTCCGGTAAAACCCTGCTGGATATGATGCAGGACGACTATGCGGATGCGCAGACCCGCCAGCAGAGCAAGCAGCTCATGCGTTTTCTGCTGGCGCATTACCTGGGCGACAAGCCCTTGCATACCCGACAACTTTTGATTGATTTGCAGGAATTATGATCAGACTCGGGGTAAACATTGACCACGTGGCCACCATACGTCAGGCGCGCGGCACGCGCTATCCCAGCCCGGTGCAGGCGGCACTGCGTGCGGAAGAAGCGGGTGCCGACAGCATCACCTTGCACCTGCGCGAGGACAGACGCCATATCCAGGATACAGATGTGTATGCCTTACGCGACCTGCTGCAGACCAAGATGAACCTGGAAATGGCGGTGACCGAGGAGATGCTGGGCATTGCGCTCAAGGTCAAGCCGCAGGATGTCTGCCTGGTGCCGGAAAAACGCCAAGAGCGCACGACCGAGGGCGGCCTCGATGTCATTGCCAACTTCAATGCCGTGAAGGATGCCTGTGAGCGGCTGGGGCAAGCGGGCATTCGAGTCTCGCTGTTCATCGGCCCGGACATCAAGCAGTTAGACGCCGCCAGGGAAGCCGGGGCGCCAGTGATCGAAATCCATACCGGCGCCTTTGCCGATGCCGAAGATGAGAAACTCAAAAAGGACGAGCTGATGCGCATCATCACTGCCGTCACTCACGGTGTGAACCTCGGTCTTGCCGTCAATGCCGGCCACGGACTCAACTACCACAACGTCAAGGATATCGCCGCCATTCCTGGCATCGAAGAACTCAACATCGGCCACGCCATCATCGCCCATGCGCTGTTTGTGGGTTGGGATGATGCTGTGCGCGAGATGAAACAGCTCATGCTGGATGCGGTGGCTGGCTGATGATTTTTGGTATCGGTACCGACATCGTCGAAGTGGCGCGCATCGAGGACTCTCTCGCGCGCTTCGGCGATGCCTTTGCCCAGCGCATCCTTAACGAGCGCGAATGGCTGGCGTTTTCGCAATCGCAGACCCAGGGGCGCTTTCTCGCCAAGCGCTTCGCTGCCAAGGAAGCCTTCGCCAAGGCACTGGGCACCGGCTTGCGTGCACCTGCCACCTTCCAGAACATCGAAGTCGTGCATGACGATCTGGGCAAGCCCATGCTCGACTTTGCTCCTGAGCTGCAAACCGTACTGCAAGCTCATGGCGTTCGTCATGCCCATCTTTCTGTCAGCGATGAGAAAGCCTTGGCTGCGGCATTTGTAGTGCTGGAAAAGGCCTGAAAGCGCGTTCATGAGCCGATGGTTATGGGGATTGCTGCTGGTTGCCGGCCATGCATTGGCGGCGGACTGGCAATTCCTCGGCGCCAGCGACGTCGGTATCTATTACGCCGATCGCCAGTCCCTGCAATGGCAAGGCAAAAGCCCGGTATTCATTATTGCCACCAATGTCATCGAGAAAGACAAGACCGAGTGGCGCACCCAGATTGAAATCGACTGCGGCAACAGCACATTCACCTATATGAGCGGTATGAAGGTTGAGAGCGGTAAACCGGGTTTGCGCTTCGATACGCCGCGGCCTACCGAGAAAATTCTCGCTGGCACTATGCCGGATCTGCTGAAAACCGAATATTGCGGCACCTATCCCGCCGACAAGAGCAGGATCGTCCGTTGGGAACCGGCGGGCAAAAGCAATGTGGCCAATGTATATTTCAACCGGGCCTCGCTCAAACAACAGAAGGATGGCTTTGTCATCGACACCAAGGTCGTGCCGTTCCATCATGAAGAAGAGACTTACGGCACCGTTTCCTTCAGTTGCAAGGATGACACGTTCACCATGTTGAAGCTTGACCGGCTCAAGGATGGCAAACTGGAGAAGGTGTTCGACAAGCCGCAGCCGCCATTGCAGACGAGCAAGATGGCGACACTGGAAATCGTTGCAGACAAGTTCTGTGGCAACACTAAGCCAGCCTCGGCTTCTTCGGAAACAGACGCCTGTGTGCAGACATTGTCCCGCATGCGTAGCCTGGAAGCCAAAATTCAAAACGATGCGGACAATGGTGGTCTGGCTTGCAGCCAGGTGGAGGGC
>DASTRT010000013.1:0-8853 GCA_035761085.1 Methylophilaceae bacterium | reverse complement strand
GAGATATACCTGAACATGCATGCTGCTTTCGTCCCGAAAACGCTACGGTTAAGATTAAAGACATGGAACTGCTTCTCTGGCGGCACGCCGAGGCCGCACAAACGACCCCCGATCTGGAACGCGCCCTGACCCCTGCGGGGCGGGAACAAGCCGCCGTCATGGCCAACTGGCTGCGGTCGCGCCTGCCCAAGAATACGCGCGTTCTGGTGAGTCCGGCGCGCAGGACGCAGGAAACCGCCGCGGCACTGGGCATGGATTTTATCACGTGCGATGCAATTGCCCCGGGCGCCGAACCGGAGGAGATTCTCGAAGCCGCAGGCTGGCTCAATGCCCAGCAGGACGTGCTGATCGTCAGTCACCAGCCATCGCTCGGCGCCGCTGCTGCCCTGGCTATCTCTGGTCATGATCAGCGCTGGGATATTGAAATCGGCAACCTCTGGTGGTTATCCAGCGAAACGCATGACGGCAGCGCCCACGCAGTTCTGCGCGCCATTATCCCGGCAGAGCTGGCGGCCGCCCAGAAGTAGTCAAAAAAAGCCGCCCGAAGGCGGCTCTGGGTTCAACTCTCTATTTCAACTCGTTCGATTACCAGTAATCGCGGTCATGCCTGTCATGACCCCTCTCGTGGTAATGCTCACGATAGACCGGGCTGATCACGATCGGTTCCCGGTAAATGATGCGGCCCGACCTGGGTTCGTCATAGCGAATCTCGCGCAAGTCATCCGGTGACACTGCCACCCGGACGCGAATGCGGTCGCCGGGATCGCTGTCTGTCACTGTGGTGTAGTCGCGGCCATTGTATCGATAGGTCACCAGATAGCCGCGGTTAACCGTTTCCCAATTGTCTACCTGGGCGCAATGTTCCACCGGCCGAGTGGCGTACCCGGTCTGCTGGCTGCCGCCGATTCGATCACCGACCACAGCCCCGACGCCTGCACCGACGGCAGCGCCGGCAACACGTCCATTACCCTTGCCCACCTGGCTGCCCAGCAGACCACCGGCGATACCGCCGATGATGGCGCCAACAGGAGAACGGCTGGAAGTCGCTTCACGCACATATTCCGTATGGCATTCCTGCCTTGGGTAATTGACCCGCTCCATTTGCGGAGTGACGGAAATCACACGTGCCTCGTCGAAATACTCTTCGTCTGCCATGGCGACAGCAGAAACAGAAAAGCTGGCTGCCAGCACGGCAGGGATGATCATGGTCTTACGCATTAAATCCTCGCTTTCATCAAAATCCGCAATGCACGCGGATGAGCTAATAACGGGAAGTCGCAATTCAGCGTTGACACAAGCTCAGGCAGTTGGCGTTAACACCCGTAAAACAAGGTGTTAAAAGTGAAACTCATCAAGTGAACTATGCAAAAATAGCGCAGACTAACGATAAACCCTGGGAGACCACCGTCATGACCGTACGTAGCGCCTTCATCGCCACCACGCTTTGTCTGCTTTCCTTTTCAAGCTGGGCCGCAGAGTTTGGTGACAACTGCACCACAAGCCTGAGCAATGATCTCGTCATGAAAACCGATTGCTCGATAAAGGCCGACTACAAGGGCAAGACCTACTGCTTCGGCAGCGAACAATCCCGCGCTGCCTTCCTCAAGGACCCGGACACCACCATCATGAAAGCCCAGGCTTTCTATGCCAAAACCGCCGAAAAACCGCGAGAGAAAATGACCCAGGAACAGGCCGTAGCGCAAATCCAGAGCAAGGACTGCGACCTCTCCAACAAGGACCTCGGCTATCTCGAATTCAACAAGATGGACCTGAGCCACTGCAAGATGGTCAACACCAGTTTCTTTGGCGCCTATCTGATGGGTGCCAAGCTGGCCGGTGCCGATCTGCAGCGGGCCTATCTCAACCTTGCTCGTCTTGAGAATGCCGATTTCACCGGCGCCAATCTTGCCGACGCCACCATCTTCCAGGCCATTTTCGACCATACCATTTTCAAGGATGCCAAGCTCACTAATGCCCGCGTCATCGGAACCTTGCCGTCCGTAGACATGAGTGGCGCAGATATCCGCAAGGGACGCTTCGGCCTCGATATCGGCAACCAGCCCATGGGCCAGATGAAGTTTGACTCCACCAGCGGCAAGTTTGCCAACGCCAATTTCGAGGGCGCCGATCTCAACATCGCCAACTTCAGCTTCGCCGACATGCGTGGCGCCAACCTGCGCAATACCAACCTGCATCGCGCTGACTTGAGCCAAGCGGACCTCACGGGGGCAGACCTGAGCGGCGCCGACCTCAGTGAGGCTGTAGTTGACGGCGCCATCATGAAAGATGTCAAAGGCCTGGATACCGTAAAGGGCTGGGATACCACCAAAGGCAAGTGCCAGAACTGTAAGTAACCCTGCGCTAACTTATGTGCTGAATCACACTGTTTAGTCCCTCAAACTCGTCTATTCTGCATTTTGTTCTAATCAGATTCGTCTTGGATTAGCATCCTGATTAGCGGGTAGAGTTCCCGCGTTTATGCTAGTCTATTGCCCAGCTTTGGGCATGGCGGATGGCAGTAGGGTTCGGCTTGTTCTTCGCATTTCGAATCCTCTCTGCCTCGTGACTTAACGAACTTTATGCTAAAGCTGTCGATCACTTTCAATCAGGCCGCAGTTGAGCCTGCACAGGTCCAGTTGACCGATACTTCCACGGGTTACATGGAAGAAGTATCCGGCAGCATTCACAACATTCGTGAACGTGTTCTGTTTACCCTCAAGCAATGGCAGGAGAATGGCCGCGGTGATCTCAAGCGCTTTGAGCTCGACTACTATGCACGCTACGTCGAGCATGAAGTCATCATGCGTGCAGTGGAATCGAAGTGGAAATAATCCCCCTCTTCACCTGACACGAACCAGCACATTAATGCTATGTGCGTTAGCGCACAAAACATTTCGCATTAACCCTTCTAAAGTTGCAAGGTTTTGGATTCGTGATTATTCAAAAACAATTCATGCCTGGCTGTTGGATGCAGGCGGTTATAATCCATTAACGATCACAATCAATAATCAAATGGAACTGAGCAGCTTACGCCGCGAAAAGATTACGAGAATCCTTCAGCGCGAAGCAGGGAATACGCAGGGTATTGTTGCCGCCAGCATGGGCATCTGGGAGCAGGTCTCGCTGCCTCTGGCCCGCATGATTGGCAGGCTGGGCGTCGCTTCGCTGTTCGAACGCTGCGTATCCCTGCAAGCGCGCAGCCATACCTGGCTTCCCTACGGCAGCAAGTCGGTGCTCGACGATTCCCTTTTCACCAGCGTGTGGGAAAGCCTGCGCCAGCAGCCTCCTGAGACGGCACTCGCCGTCAGTATTGAAATCTTCTCCTGCTTTTTCGAATTGCTTTCCTCAATGATTGGCGAGCGCCTCACCATGCGCGTTTTTTTGACAGGTATTCCCGATGATACAAACGAGCCCTCGGACCAGGAGATCCAGTAAATGAGCAATGAGACCATCAACCTTCTGCAGACCGGCATTCCTGGCCTCGACGCGTTGCTGGGCGGCGGCTTACCCGAGTTCTCGTTCAATCTGATCGGCGGCGCACCGGGCAGCGGCAAGACGACTTTTTGTCAGCAGATCATGTTCTCGTTGGCCAATCCTGACCGGCGCGCCATCTTCTTCACTGCCATCGGAGAACCGCCGCTCAAGATGCTGCGCTACCAGCAGCAGTTCGATTTCTTCGATACCGAAAAAATCGAGGAAAGCATCCGCTTCGTGAACCTGGGTGCCGAGGTGGTGGAAGGCAGCTTCGAGAAGATCCTTGCGCGCATAGTCAAGGAGGTGCGCGATTTCTCGCCGAGCCTGGTGTTCGTGGATTCCTTCCGTTCCATCATCAGCAAGAATTTCAACAATGACGTCACCGAATCCAGCATCCAGAAATTCGGCCAGTACCTGGCCATGCAGATGACCAACTGGCAGGCGACCACCTTTCTGATCGGCGAATACATCGCTTCGGAAACCCATTCCAACCCCATCTTTACCATTGCCGACTCCATCATCTGGTTCACCCAGAACATCGACCGCAACGCCATGGTGCGCAAGATGGGCATCTTGAAAATGCGGGGCCGCGCGCAGACGCCGGGTATGCATACTTTCCGCATCACCAACGCCGGTCTGGAGATTTTTCCCAGGAAGCTGCTGCAGTTCAACGAGGGCGACAAAACGCCTTCCGCCAACCGCCTGTCCACCGGATCCAAGGGCCTGGATGACATGATGGCTGGCGGACTGCCGGAAAAGTATAGCCTGCTGGTGGTAGGCCCCTCCGGCTCTGGCAAAACCGTGCTGGGAACGGAATTCATCAAGGAGGGTGTAAAAAAGGGTGAGCCGGGATTGTTCATTTCCGTGGGCGGCAGTTCGCTCTGCGTCATCAATGAAAAGCTCGAGCCTTACATCACGCAGGGCCTGGTACATGTCATGGACCTCTATTCCATCGATCTTTCCATCGATGAGACCCTGTACGATACGATTGCGCTGATCGAAAAGCACAACATCAAACGCGTATTCTTCGATTCGCTATCGGGTTTCGAGCTCGCCCTGGCCCCGGAATTCCGCGACAACTTCCGCACCTCGCTCTACCGCATGACCTCGGCGCTGGCTTCAAAGGGAGTGACGGTGATCATCTCGACCGAGCTGGACGATCGCTTCACTGAACTGAGCTTCAGCAGCTTCGGCAACGCCTTCCTCATGGATGGCATTGTCCTGATGCGTTATGTGGAAATGAACGGTGAGCTTGGCCGCATCCTGTCTGTGGTCAAACTGCGCGGCATCAACCACAACAAGCAGATCAAGCTCTACGAAATCAACGACGAGGGCATTGATATCCGCGGTGAACTGCACGGCTACCAGGGCCTGCTGATCGGACAGGCGGCCAACTTCGAGAAATAGCCGCGTCTTTTTGGCGACCCATCGCACAGACTGAGCCGCACGGCTCAGTCAAGCTTCCTGCATCATGCGGCACCTCGCCGCCTTCCACTCATGATTGCATCAAGGAGGCTAGCCATGTCGTTCGCGATTTACCTGATCGGTTTTGTGATTTTCATTGCAGGCGTCGCCTGGGCGCTTGTCACTGCCGGGGTGAATACCATTTATATCGCCATTACCTGCCTGATCCTGCTGGGTATCGGCATCATGATGGGCGTTTCCAAAACGCGCACGCGCGATCACAACCCCTGAAAATCAGCTTTCGCCAAGCATCCTGAGCAACTCAAGGCTGAACCCCACACCGAACCCGGTCACATCGCTGGCTACTGCGCCCAGACCGCCCTTGTGGTTGCTGGCGGAGAGATCCATATGCACCCAAGGCACGTCACCCTCGATGAACTTGGAAAGAAAACGCGTGGCAAGAATATGGTCGGCACCGCCTTCCAGCGTGCACTGCATGATGTCGGCCACCTTACTCTCCAGCTCTTCGTCGTAATCCTCATCGAATGGAAAGGCGGCTACGCGCTCGCCTGCCGCCCGCCCTGCGCCGATAGCCTTGCATAACAGTTCGGGACGGTTGCCGAGGATGCCGCTGTACCGCTCACCCAATGCTACCCCCATGGTGCCGGTCAAGGTGGCGAAATCCAGCATGAGCTCAGGCCTGCCGCGCGAGGCCAAAGTCAGCGTATCCGCCAGCACCATGCGCCCCTCGGCATCGGTGTGCACCACCTCGATGGTCATGCCGTTGAGTGCCGTGACGATATCGTTCTGCTTGTAGGCCGCCGGGCTGATGTGGTTTTGGGCGATGGCCAGCCAGCAATCGATCTTTATCGGCAAGCGGGATTCGGTGGCCGCCAGCAGAATCCCCAAGGCGACTGCCGAGCCGTTCATGTCCTCGTGCATGCCCTGCATCCAGCGGGCGGGCTTGAGATTATGGCCGCCGGTATCGAAACAGATACCCTTGCCGATCAGGGCAATATGTCTTCGGGCCCGCTCGGGCGAATAGGTCAGGTGAACGATAGCGGCGTCCTGCGGTTGTGAGCCCTGGGCAACGGCAACAAAGGCGCCCGCGCCCATCTCGCTCAGCCGTTCCATGTCGAACTCCTCATGCTGCCAGCCGTGCTCGCGCGCCAGCTTCTCGATGCGCTTGCGATACAGCGACGGGGTCAGCTCATTGGGCGGCAGCATGGTCAATTCGCGGGTCAATGTGTTGCCGTGTACCTTTGCCACAACACTGGCAAAGCCGTCGGCACTCTCCCACCCATAAAGCTGCACTGTCTCCAGCGGACGGGTTTCCTGCTTCGCCTTTCTGCTGGGCAGCTCGACGGCGTTGACCAGCGTTACATAGACAGCGTCGCGGGCGGCGGCGGTTTTGGCTGCATCATCCCCGTAGACACAGATTGCGAGACTCTGCGGCTTTTCGTCGAGCAGCGGCTGGATCGCTTTTCGCAGCAGGGTCTGGCGCTGGAAAGGCTCGTGCTTTCCATCCAGCACTACCCAACTTGCGGCTGTACCATTGGGCAGATCAGCCGTGAGCGGCGTCTTGCCCAGTTCTGCGTATTCCTGCCGGCCGCGCTTGAGCCTGGCATCAAGCACTTCGGTGAACGGCAGGGCCGAAGGCCGATTCGCCGGCAGTACGAACAGCACATGGGAAACACCGCTCAGCGCTGCCTCATCGGCAGGAGCAATAAATTGGTCGATCCGGGGTGACATGGCACTTCTCTCCATCAGAATAAACAAGGCTTTCAGGGCATTACAGCAGTTACTTGCCGCAGCCTTTCAACTTGACCAAAACAGTCAAAGAAGCCAAACTACGCGCTTCGCGAAAGCCGTATATTGCTTCTAACTCATATTCAATCGATTTGGCTAGTACTCAGCGAACTTGAAATTCAATCTTGGCTTATATCCTTTTGTCCATTCGATTATACCGACAGCGTGACAAAAGTTTCCCGGAGACTCATACATGGCATTGACCCCCGATACTGACCCGCAAGAGACCCACGAGTGGCTGGAAGCCATCGAAGCGGTTCTGGAACAGGAGGGAACCGAGCGTGCGCATTTCCTGCTGGAAACCCTGATCGACAAGGCTCGCCGCTCCGGAGCATATCTACCTTACAACGCCACCACAGCCTACCTCAATACCATCCCGGTACATCTGCAGCAGAAGCTGCCAGGCGACCCGACCATGGAGCGCAAGATCCGTGCGCTGATCCGCTGGAACGCCATCATGTGCGTGTTGCGCGCCAACGAGAAATCGCCGGGCGTAGGCGGCCACATCGCCAGCTTCCAGTCCGCCGCCACCTTGTATGACGTCGGCTTCAACCACTTTTTCCGCGCGCCCAATGAAAATTTCGGCGGCGATCTGGTGCTGTTCCAGGGACACTCCTCGCCTGGCATCTATGCACGCGCCTTCCTCGAAGGCCGTTTGACGGAAGAGCAGATGTCCAATTTCCGCCTGGAAACCGGCGGCAACGGCCTGCCATCTTATCCGCACCCTTGGCTCATGCCGGATTTCTGGCAGTTCCCGACCGTTTCCATGGGCTTGGGTCCCATGCAGGGCATCTACCAGGCGCGATTCCTCAAGTACATGCACGACCGCGGCATTGCCGATACTTCCGACCGCAAGGTCTGGGTGTTCTGCGGCGACGGTGAAATGGACGAGCCGGAATCGCTGGGTGCGATTTCGCTGGCGGCCCGCGAGAAGCTCGACAACCTGATCTTCGTCATCAATTGCAATGTACACAGGCTCGATGGCCCGGTTCGCGGCAACGGCAAGATCATCCAGGAACTGGAAGCCGATTTCCGCGGTTCCGGCTGGAACGTGCTCAAGGTCATCTGGGGCTCCTACTGGGATCCGCTGCTTGCCATGGACAAGGACGGCCTGCTCAGGAAGCGCATGGACGAGGCCGTGGACGGCGAATACCAGAACTTCAAGGCCAAGGGCGGCGCCTATACGCGCGAACACTTCTTCGGCAAGTATCCGGAACTCAAGGACATGATAGCTGCCATGTCCGACCAGGACATCTGGCGCCTCAACCGCGGCGGCCATGATCCACACAAGGTTTACGCTGCCTATGCCGCTGCCACCAAGCACAAGGGGCAACCTACCGTCATCCTGGCCAAGACCGTCAAGGGTTACGGCATGGGCGATGCCGGCGAAGGCCAGAACATCACGCACCAGCAGAAGAGCATGGATATCGCTTCGCTCAAGGTGTTCCGTGACCGTTTCGACCTGCCGCTGACCGATGAGCAAGTCGAGAAACTGAGCTTCTACCGCCCGGCGGAAGACAGCCCTGAAATGCAGTACATGCGTGAACGCCGTGCAGCACTAGGCGGTTATGTACCGACCCGTCGCATCAAGGGCAATGAACTCACCGTGCCGCCACTGTCGGCCTTCGAGAACATGCTGGGCGCCACCGGCGAGCGTGAGATTTCCACGACCATGGCGTTCGTACGTATCCTGTCGACCCTGGTACGCGACAAGCAGGTCGGCAAGTTCGTCGTGCCCATCGTGCCGGATGAAGCGCGCACCTTCGGCATGGAAGGCATGTTCCGCCAGCTCGGCATCTACTCGCACCTGGGCCAGCTCTATGAGCCGCAGGATGCCGACCAGGTTATGTTCTACAAGGAATCCAAGGACGGCCAGATCCTCGAGGAAGGCATCAACGAAGCCGGTGCCTTCTCGTCATGGATGGCCGCCGGTACCTCCTACAGCGTGACCGGCGTGCAGATGATTCCGTTCTACATCTACTATTCCATGTTCGGCTTCCAGCGCGTCGGCGACCTCGCCTGGGCGGCAGGCGACTCCCGCACGCGCGGCTTCCTGCTGGGAGGCACCGCAGGTCGCACCACGCTGAATGGCGAAGGCTTGCAGCACGAAGACGGCCACAGCCACCTTCTCTCTGCCACCGTCCCCAACTGCGTCTCCTATGACCC
>DASTRT010000012.1:0-2916 GCA_035761085.1 Methylophilaceae bacterium | reverse complement strand
CGCGCCATTGGCGAATACGGCTCGGTCATCTTCATCGCCGGCAATATGCCCATGGTTTCGGAGATCACCCCTCTCATCATCATCACGAAACTGGAACAGTATGACTACGCAGGTGCGACTGCCGTGGCTGTGGTGATGCTGGTCATTTCCTTCGCCCTGCTGCTCACCATCAACGGCCTGCAGTGGTGGAGCCGCCGCCGCTACACGCTCAGGAAAGGATGATCATGAGCGCAACAATCCCAGTGAGCCAATTCCAGATTTACCAGACCAAGGTGAGCAGCAGCCGGGCGACTTCCGAGCCGGCCTGGGTACGGTGGAGCCTGATCGGCATCACGCTCGCCTTTCTCGCGCTATTCCTGCTGATTCCGCTGGCCGCCGTGTTCGCCGAGGCCCTCCGCAAAGGGTTGGATACGTACGTTTCAGCGATAGTCGAGCCGGATGCGCTGTCTGCCATGAAGCTTACGCTGATCGCGGCGGCAATTGCCGTGCCGCTCAACCTGGTGTTCGGCATTGCCGCGGCCTGGGCCATCGCCAAGTTCGAATTCCGCGGAAAAAGCGTCCTCATCACGCTGATCGACCTGCCTTTTGCCGTGTCGCCCGTGATTGCCGGCCTCATCTACGTGCTGATTTTCGGGCTGCAGGGCTGGTTGGGCGAATGGTTATCGGCGCATGACATCAAGATCATCTTCGCCGTACCAGGCATCGTGCTTGCCACCATTTTTGTCACTTTTCCATTCGTGGCCCGGGAGCTGATTCCGCTCATGCAGGCGCAGGGCAAGGAAGAGGAGGAAGCGGCACTGGTGCTTGGCGCCTCCGGCTGGCAGATCCTGTGGCGTGTAACCCTGCCCAATATCAAGTGGGGACTGCTGTACGGCGTGATCCTGTGCAACGCACGTGCCATGGGGGAATTCGGCGCTGTTTCCGTGGTGTCCGGCCATATCCGCGGGCTGACCAATACGCTGCCGCTGCATGTGGAAATTCTCTACAACGAATACAACTATGCGGCGGCCTTCGCCGTGGCGTCATTGCTGGCTTTCCTCGCTCTGATCACGCTGGGGCTCAAGAGTTTTGTGGAATGGCAAAGCGCCCGCAACGCCCGCCGTCAGGAACAACAATCCGAGGGATAATCATGAGTATAGAAATCCGCAACGTTAGCAAGAATTTCGGCAGCTTCAGCGCCCTGGACGATGTGAGCCTGCATGTTCCGAGCGGCGAGCTGGTTGCCCTGCTCGGGCCCTCCGGCTGCGGCAAGACCTCGCTGCTGCGCATCATTGCCGGTCTGGAAACACCCGATACCGGCAGCATCCATTTTCATGGCGAGGAAGCCACTGACCGCGATGTGCGCGAGCGCCAGGTGGGTTACGTGTTCCAGCACTACGCGCTGTTCCGCCACATGACGGTGTTCGAGAACGTCGCTTTCGGCCTGCAGGTCCGGCCGAGAAAGACACGGCCCTCCGACGCGCAAATCCATCGGCGGGTACATGAATTGCTGAAACTCGTGCAGCTCGACTGGCTGGCAGACCGCTATCCGCCGCAGCTTTCGGGCGGGCAGCGCCAGCGCATTGCCCTGGCACGAGCGCTGGCCGTGGAACCCAAGGTACTGCTGCTGGACGAGCCGTTTGGCGCACTCGATGCCAAGGTGCGCAAGGATTTGCGCCGCTGGCTGCGCCGCCTGCACGACGAACTGCACATCACCAGCGTGTTCGTCACCCATGATCAGGAGGAGGCGCTGGAGGTCGCTGACCGCATCGTCGTCATGAACCAGGGGCAGATCGAGCAGATCGGCACGCCGCAGGAGGTCTATGACAACCCGGCGTCTCCCTTCGTCTATAAATTCCTCGGCAACGTCAACCTGTTCCATAGCCGTGTGCATGCCGGCTGGGCACGTATTGGCGAGCTCGACCTCAAACTCGACGAGCACCACGAAGCCAACAACGCTCCGGCGCTGGCCTACGTGCGGCCTCATGACATCGATATCCTGCGCGACAACAGCAATGGTGCTGCATTCCGGGCTGTGGTCGATCATGTGCATTCCGTCGGCCCCGTGGTCCGGCTGGAGCTGCGTCACAATGATGAAACCGAGCCGATCGAGGCGGAACTCACGCGCGAACAATTCCAGCAGCTCAATTTGCGGGAGGGTGAGCAGATCTTCGTCAGACCGCGCCACCTGCGCGTATTCCTTTCCTGAAACATGCGGAGCATCCCTGTGGTCTGGATATCCGCTATAATTCGCTCACTTGGCGATTCTTTCGGACGTTCAGACCTCACCTTCAATGATCAAAAAGCTGCTCCAGCGCGTTTTCAACTCCGATTCCCGAAAAAAGCAGGCAGGCCGACCCTCCCCCAACTCACATTCAGGCCAGGCCAAACAGATTCCGGCCAAGGTACATGGCATCGACCGCAAGCTCATCAGCCAAGGCGCGCTGAAAACCATCGAAGGTCTGCAGAAAGCCGGGTTTGAAGCCTATATCGTCGGCGGTGCAGTACGCGACCTGTTGCTCAAGCACCGGCCCAAGGATTTCGACGTCGCCACCAACGCCACGCCGGAAGAAGTCAATCGCGTATTCCGCCGCTCGCGCATCATCGGGCGGCGTTTCCGTCTGGTACATGTGATGTGGGGACCGGAAATCGTCGAGGTGTCCACCTTCCGCGGCAGCCATCTGGCTGACAGCACGGAGAACGAAGCGAGAACCACCGAGAGCGGGCGCATCCTGCGTGACAACGTATTCGGCAACCAGCAAGAGGACGCTCTGCGGCGCGACTTCACCGCCAATGCGCTTTATTACGACCCGACGACGCAAATCGTCACCGATTTCTGCAATGGCGTGGCCGACATCAAGGCAGGCTACCTGCGCATCATCGGCGACCCGGTCCAGCGCTACCGCGAAGACCCGGTGCGCATGCTGCGCGCCGTGA
>DASTRT010000011.1:0-4325 GCA_035761085.1 Methylophilaceae bacterium | reverse complement strand
TCACCAATTTCCTCGCTGCCTTCCTGCTGCCACCATTGAATCTGCTGTTGCTATTGGGCGTAGGACTGTTGCTGCTGCGCCACCACCCGAAAATCGGCAAGGCCTTGGTGGTTGCCGGTTTTGGCCTGTTGTGGTTGCTTTCCACGCCGATCGTCGTCGAGAGTGGTATGCACTTCCTGGAATCCGAATACCGGCCGGTACTGTATCCTAGCGCTGATGACGCGCAGGCTATCGTTATCCTCGGTGGCTCGCTGTATTTCCATGCGCCCGAGTATGGCGGCAGGGACACGGTGAGTGCCACCACCCTGCAGCGCCTGAGCTATGGCGCCGAACTGCAACGCGAAACCGGGCTGCCGGTGCTAGTCACTGGCGGCGCGGTCAACAAGCATCTGCCGGAAGGCGTGCTGATGCAGCAGCGCATGCAGAAGGATTTTCAGGTGCCGGTGCGCTGGGTGGAAGGCAAGGCGATCAATACCTTCGAGAATGCGCGCTTCAGTGCAGAAATCCTCAAGCGGGAAAACATCCACAAGGTATATCTGGTCACGCACGCGTGGCATATGCCGCGCTCGGTACTGGCTTTCCGCAATGCCGGGCTGGAAGTGATCCCGGCACCGCTCGCTTTCACCACGCGTTATCAGACCGATGTGTTTTCCTTCATCCCGTCGACCGAAGCCTTATGGCAGGCCAAAGTCCTGCTGCATGAGGGCATAGGGCTTTTCTGGTATCGCATCCGCATGCTGGTTTCCTGATGGGAGCCAATCTCCCGCCCGCCATTTTCCTCATGGGGCCGACCGCCAGCGGCAAGACAGGCCTCGCTGTCGAACTGGTCCAGCGTTTTCCCCTGGAAATCATCAGCGTGGATTCGGCGCTGGTCTATCGCGGCATGGATATCGGCACTGCCAAGCCGGATGCGGCGACGCTGGCGCAGGCACCGCACCATCTCATTGATCTCATCGATCCGACCGAATCCTACTCGGCGGCACAGTTCCGCGCCGATGCCTTGAAACTCATGAATGAGATCACGGCGCGAGGCAGGATTCCTCTGCTGGTGGGCGGCACCATGCTGTATTTCAAGGCTTTGCAGGGTGGCTTGAGCGACCTGCCGGAAGCCAATGCCGAGATTCGCGCGCGACTCGAGGAAGAAGGGAAAACCCTGGGCTGGCCGGCGCTGCATGCCAGGCTGGCCAAAGTGGATCCCGAAACGGCGAGCAGGCTGCAAAAAACCGATGCACAGCGCATTCAGCGTGCGCTGGAAGTTTGGGAGATTACCGGTCAGGTGATGTCGGCGATATTCAAGCAAAGCGCCGGCGAAGCGCTGCCTTATCGATTGCTGAAGCTGGCGCTGGTGCCATCGGACCGCAGCGTTCTGCATGATCGCATCGCTGCTCGATTCCGGACCATGCTGGAGCAGGGCCTGGTGGCCGAGGTGAACAGCCTGCGAGAGCAGTATCCGGAACTGACGCTAGACTTGTCTTCAATGCGCTGCGTAGGGTACCGCCAGGCGTGGCAGTATCTTGATGCTGAATTCAACCTGCCGGAACTGGTGGACAAAGGGATCGCGGCAACCCGTCAGCTGGCAAAACGCCAGCTGACCTGGCTACGTGGCATGGACGATACGGTAGAGCTGGATTGCCTGGAAGCCAGCCTTTTACAAAAAACAAAAGTCAATATAAAACAATATATTGATAGTTATACTTGAAGTTATACTTCAATACTTAACAGGTTCTACCCGGCGATCTGGCGCATGCGGTTTGCCGCTTCCAGGCATTCTTCCAATGACGTAACCAGCGCCAGCCTGACGAAGCCCTTGCCCGGATTGATGCCGTGCGCATCCCGCGCAAGGTAACTGCCAGGCAACACGGTCACATGCTGATCGCGGTAGAGAATTTTGGCAAATTCGGTATCGGGCATCGAGGCACGTGCCCACAGGTAAAAGGCCGCGTCAGGCATTTTCACTTGCAGAACACCTTCAAGCATGGGAATCACGGCCTTGAACTTCTCGGCATACTGGCGGCGGTTCTCGATCACGTGCGCTTCATCGTTCCAGGCAGCAATACTCGCGGCCTGCACGGCGGGATTCATCGCGCAGCCATGATAGGTGCGGTAGAGCAGGAATTTCTCGAGGATTTGTGCGTCGCCGGCGACAAAGCCTGAGCGCATGCCCGGCACATTGGAGCGCTTTGAGAGCGAGCTGAAAACCACCAGGCGCTCATGACCACGGCCCAGCTTGTGAGCGGCCTGTAGCGCGCCCAAGGGCGGCTCCGCTTCGTCGAAGTAGATTTCCGAATAGCATTCGTCCGCCGCAATCACAAACCCGTAGCGATCCGACAGCGCAAACAGTTCGCGCCATTGCTCCAGACTCATCACCTTGCCGGACGGATTGCCTGGCGAACAGACATACACGAGCTGGGTACGCTGCAATACGGCTTTCGGCACGCTGCCGAAATCCATGACGTGGTCGTTTTCGGGCAGCGTGTTGATGTAATACGGCTCGGCACCAGCCAACAGGGCGGCACCTTCGTAAATCTGGTAGAACGGATTGGGCGAGATGACTATCGGCGCGGGCTTTGAACTATCGATCACTGCCTGGGCAAAGGCGAACAGCGCCTCGCGGCTGCCGTTAACCGGGATGATGGCTTTCTCGGGATCGAGCGCCGGGATGCCATAACGGCGGCTCAGCCAGTTGGAAATCGTCTGCCGTAGCGCGGGAACGCCCGCTGTCGTGGGATAATTCGCCAGCCCACCCAGGTTATCCGCCAGGGTCTGTTTGATGAAGGCCGGCGTCTCGTGCTTGGGCTCGCCGATCGAAAGGTTGATGGGCGAGAGATCAGGATTCGGCGTAATGCCATGGAATAGGCCGCGCACGCGCTGGAACGGGTAAGGCTGGAGTTTGTTCAGGTTTGGATTCATAGGCCGGAATTATAGAGACCTCATGCAAGAGACAAAAGCAAAAAACAATCCCCTCGCCACAGCCGGCCTGCTGATCGCCGCCGCCAGCTGGGGCCTGGTCTGGTACCCCTACCGCTTGCTGCAGGAGGCGGGCATAGCCGGCGTCATCTCCACCTTTTATACCTACGGCGTAGCCGTGCTGCTGGGCCTTGTGCTGTTTGCCAGCCAATTCCGCAAGATGAAAGGCATGTGGGGCATGATGCTGGCGGTCGGTCTGGCCGCCGGCTGGACCAATGTCGCTTATGTGGTCGCCGTCATCCACGGTGAAGTCATGCGCGTGATGCTGCTGTTCTACCTGTCACCGCTGTGGACGCTGGCGCTGGCCTATTTCTGGCTGGGCGAACGCACCGGCAGGCTCGGCGTCATCGCCATCGCAACCTCTCTGCTCGGCGCTTTCATCATGCTGTGGCATCCGGAACGTGGAATGCCTTATCCGCAGGGCGAATCGGAATGGCTGGGCTTGTTTGCCGGCATCGGCTTTGCCGTCACCAATGTTCTGACGCGCAGGGCAGTGCACCTTTCCCTTGCGGCCAAGTCATTCGCGGTCTGGGTGGGCGTAATGCTAGTTGCGCTGCTGTGCATGCCCTTCACCGATCTCGCCATTCCCGCACCGCAGACCCTGGGGCATTATTCCTGGCTCATCATGGCAGGCATCGGCTTGGTGCTCATGATTGCCACCGGCGGCGTGCAGTACGGGCTCACCCATACGCCGGCGACGCGTGCTTCCGTCATCTTCCTGTTTGAACTGGTGGTGGCAGCGCTGGCGGCCTACTGGCTGGCGAGGGAGGCCATGACGCTGCGCGAATGGCTGGGCGGCATCCTGATTGTTGCGGCCTCCATCGTTGCCGCACGCGCCGAGAAAGCTTAGACACAGCTCCCTGTTTTCATTAAATTACCGCATATAACAATATGCAGGGGGCAATATGGGGATCAGGAACTTCGTCAGGGAAAATCTCGTGCTGGTCATGGGCATCAGCCTGCCTTTGCTGCTGGTCGTTCTCTTCTTCCTGACCAGCGTGTTGCCCAAGTCCCTGGCCACGCCGCCGCAATACGAGATGCTGTTCTCCGTGTTGCGCTACGATTACCAGACTGCCACAACGCCGAATTTCGACTTCATTGTGCGCGATGGCGTGCTCATGGTGCGCACGGGCAAGAGTGACAGCGCGAATCAGCCGCGTTATGCCCGCAAGCTGCTGGCGTATGACGGACGCAACGAGTCGATTCGCGAAATCCCGTATGGCCTCAATGAAATCGGCAAGCTGGGTGAGCAGGCTGAGATGGGGCTCCCGGAAACCCGGGGCATGCGCATCGACACATCGAGCCGGGCCCCTGACGGTTACAGCTTCGAAGGGCCAAGCTACGGCGGCGGAGGTCTC
>DASTRT010000010.1:0-4401 GCA_035761085.1 Methylophilaceae bacterium | reverse complement strand
GAAGAGCTCCGTCACCTACGGCGGGGTCCAATACACGGATGGGTCCATCCACAGGTAACTCAGCTACTTCCAATATGTTCTGGGCAACAAAAAATGCCAGATGATTCGGAGTGTACGTAGCACCCGTAAGTTTTTGAGCGTCCACGTTGCTGTAACGGATACCTAGGCTCCCAGCAACTTTAACTGATTCGCTACTCATAGTAGTCATTTTACACTGCACTTTGTGGACGCGTGTGTTGTATTGGAGTTTAAGATGAGTTGGCGTGAGTAACCCTGGCGTAACCCCAAAAGAAAAAGGAGTTAGGCAAAAAAGCCTAACTCCTTGATTTTATTGGCGCGCCCGA
Organism: Methylophilaceae bacterium; assembly: GCA_035761085.1. Lineage (GTDB taxonomy): Bacteria > Pseudomonadota > Gammaproteobacteria > Burkholderiales > Methylophilaceae > DASTRT01. Next base: position 4,057 of record DASTRT010000010.1, on the reverse strand, counting down.
AGAGATTCGAACTCCTGACCCCTTGGTTCGTAGCCAAGTACTCTATCCAGCTGAGCTACGGGCGCAAAAACTTGTGAGCATTATAGCAGATACCCCAGAGGCATCTGCCAATAATGGCGGAGAGAGAGGGATTCGAACCCTCGATACAGGGTTAAGCCCGTATGCTTCCTTAGCAGGGAAGTGCCTTCGACCTCTCGGCCATCTCTCCGCGAAGGCCGTGATACTACTAGAGTATATCGCAAAAATCAAACCGGCTTCCCCACCGAAGGCCGTGAAAATCAACGGACTTCAGGGTCTCCGCAAGCAGGGCTTCAAGCTTCTTCCAGCTCGAAGGCCTTGTGCAGCACGCGTACTGCCAGCTCCATGTATTTCTCGTCGATCACTACGGAAATCTTGATTTCGGAGGTGGAGATCATCTGGATGTTGATGCCTTCTTCGGCCAGCGTGCGGAACATCAGGCTGGCGATGCCCACGTGCGAACGCATCCCGACACCGACGATTGAGACCTTCGCGATGTTGTCGTTCCCGGTAACTTCGCGCGCGCCGATATGGCTCTGTACGCCCTTGAGAATATCCAGCGCCTTCTGCAACTCGTTCTTGTGCACGGTGAAGGTGAAGTCGGTGGTGCCGTCTGCGCCGGTATTCTGGATGATGATATCCACGTCGATATTGGCGTCGGCGATGGGCCCCAGAATCTGGTAAGCAATGCCAGGTCGGTCAGGCACGCCGAGTATGGTGATCTTGGCTTCGTCTCGATTGAAGGCGATGCCGGAAATTACGGGTTGTTCCATGTTTTTGTCATCCTCAAAAGTAATCAGCGTGCCTTCGCCTTCTTCCTCGAAGCTGGAGAGCACGCGCAGCTTGACCTGGTACTTGCCGGCGAATTCCACTGAGCGGATCTGCAGCACCTTGGAGCCCAGGCTGGCCATTTCGAGCATTTCCTCGAAGGTGATGGATTTGAGCCTGCGGGCTTCCGGCACGATGCGCGGGTCGGTGGTGTAGACGCCATCGACATCGGTATAAATCTGGCATTCATCTGCTTTCAGTGCAGCCGCCAGCGCAACGCCGGTAGTATCGGAACCGCCGCGGCCCAGTGTGGTGATGTTGCCTTCCTCGTCCACACCCTGGAAGCCGGCGACCACGACCACGTTGCCGGCATTGAGGTCCTTGCGGATATTGTCTTCGTCGATCTGCAGGATGCGCGCCTTGTTGAAGGCGTTGTCAGTCAGGATGCGCACCTGCGCGCCGGTGTAACTCTTGGCCTTGACGCCCAGATCCATGAGCGCCAGCGATAGCAGGGCAATCGTGACCTGCTCGCCGGTGGAGACCAGCACATCCAGCTCACGGGGATCAGGGTTGGGCATGATCTCCTTGGCGAGTGCGATGAGCTTGTTGGTTTCGCCGGACATGGCCGAGACCACGACCACGACGTGATGGCCGAGCGCCTTGAAGCGCGCCACGCGGCGAGCCACATTGCGGATTCGCTCGGGATTGGCGACTGACGTGCCGCCGTACTTCTGTACGATTAATGCCATTGGAATGTCTTAACCCAGTTGTTGTTGAATGTGGCCTGCCACCGAGGCCAATGCTTGCGGCAGCTGGCTGGCATCGGTACCGCCAGCCATTGCCATATCCGGTCGGCCGCCGCCCTTGCCGCCCACCTGCGTGGCGACGAAATTGACCAGTTCGCCAGCCTTGACCTTGTCGGTCAGGTCCTTGCTGACGGAGGCGACCAGGCTGACCTTGCTGCCTTCGGTTACGGCCAGTACCAGTGCGCAGCGGCCCAGCTTGTCCTTGAGCTTGTCGGCGACTTCGCGCAGGCCCTTGGCATCCACGCCTTCGAGCTTGGCGGCCAGTACCTTGGCTCCGGCAATGTCCACCGCCTGGCTGACGAGGTCGTCGCCCTGGCTGGCGGCCATCTTGGACTTGTAACGCTCCAGCTCTTTCTCCAGGCTGCGCAGGTTTTCCATGAGCTGGCTGATCTTGCCCGGCAGTTCCTGCGCCGGCGCCTTGAAGGCGGAGGCGGCACGTGAAAGCAGTGCTTCTTCCTGCTGGATATAAGCAAGCGCCACGTCGCCCGTGGTCGCTTCGATGCGGCGCACACCGGCAGCAACACCGGATTCGCCGGTCACCTTGAAGAAACCGATATCGCCGGTGCGCGTCACATGCGTACCGCCGCACAGCTCGCGCGAGGAACCGATATCCAGCACGCGCACTTCATCGCCGTATTTCTCGCCGAACAGCATCATGGCGCCCGTTTTCTGTGCTTCCTCGATCGGCATCACGCGTGCCTGGGTGGCATGGTTCTGCAGAATCTCTGCATTGACGATCTGCTCCACCTTGCGGATTTGCTCGTCCGTCATGGGCGCATTGTGCACGAAGTCGAAGCGCGTCTTCTCGGCATCCACCAGCGAACCCTTCTGCTGCACGTGTTCACCCAGCACTTCGCGCAATGCCTTGTGCATGAGGTGGGTGGCCGAGTGGTTGCGCATGGTGCGGCTACGCGCCACCAAATCCACCTTGGCCGTGACCGCACTGCCCACCTTGAGGCTGCCGGTCTTCAGCGTGCCGTGGTGGCCGAATACGCTCGCCTGGATTTTCTGCGTATCTTCCACGGCGAAAATACCGTCCGCGCCTTTCAGCTCGCCCTGGTCGCCGACCTGGCCGCCGGATTCGGCATAGAAGGGGGTATGGTCGAGTACGACAACCCCCGTATCGCCCTCATTGAGCTCATTGACGGCAGCGCCGTCCTTATACAGTGCGAGCACCTGGGCCGGCGCTTCCAGCTTTTCGTAGCCATGGAACGTGGTGGCCGGACCGGCATATTCCAGGTTGGCCGCCATCTTGAACTTGCCCGCGGCGCGCGCCTGCTCTTTCTGGTGCGCCATGGCCTTATTGAAACTGTCAATGTCAACTACAAACCCGCGCTCTCGACACATGTCTTCGGTCAAATCGAGAGGGAATCCATATGTGTCATGCAATTTAAAAGCAAGCTCGCCACTGAAAACATTATCACTTCTCAGATATTTTTTAACGATCTCGGGGATGAAGTGCTGTTGCTTCAGCCCGTTCTCAAAAATTTGCATACCGTTCTCAATAGTTTCAAAGAAACGGTTTTCTTCTTGCTCTAGCACATCCATGACGCGCGTCTGGTTGGCCTTAAGCTCGGGATAGGCGTCGCCCATCTCGGCCACGAGGTCCGGCACCATCTTGTGGAAGAAGGCAGCGCGTGCGCCCAGCTTGTAGCCATGGCGGATAGCACGGCGAATGATGCGGCGCAACACATAGCCGCGGCCCTCATTGCCGGGAATTACCCCGTCAGAGATCAAAAAGCTGCAGGCACGGATGTGGTCGGCCAGCACCTTGAGAGAGGGACTGTTCAGGTCGCTGGCTTTGGTCTCACGCGCAGCGGCCTTGATCAATCCCTGGAACAGGTCTATCTCGTAATTGCTGTGTACATGCTGCAACACGGCGGAGATGCGCTCCAGGCCCATGCCGGTATCCACCGAAGGCTTGGGCAGCGGATGCATTACGCCTGCTTCGTCGCGGTTGAACTGCATGAACACGTTATTCCAGATCTCGATGAAGCGGTCGCCGTCTTCGTCCGGTGATCCAGGAGGACCGCCGGGAATATGCTCGCCGTGGTCGTAGAAGATCTCGCTGCAAGGACCGCAGGGGCCGGTGTCGCCCATCATCCAGAAATTGTCCGATGCATAGCGCGCGCCCTTGTTGTCGCCGATGCGCACGACCTTCTCAGCCGGCAGGCCGATTTCCTTGGTCCAGATATCGTAGGCTTCGTCGTCCTCGGCATAGACCGTGACCATGAGCTTTTCCTGTGGCAGCTTGAAGACGTCGGTCAGCAGCTCCCAGGCGTAATGGATGGCATCCTTCTTGAAATAATCGCCGAAACTGAAGTTGCCCAGCATCTCGAAGAAGGTGTGATGGCGCGCGGTGTAGCCGACGTTCTCGAGGTCGTTGTGCTTGCCGCCGGCACGGATGCACTTCTGCGCGGTGGTGGCGCGCGTGTAGGCCCGCTTGTCGAAGCCGAGGAACACGT
>DASTRT010000009.1:0-2973 GCA_035761085.1 Methylophilaceae bacterium | reverse complement strand
TGGGGGCATACGGTAAAGTCAGCAACAATTCATCTTCCAGCAGTTCGGCTACCTGCATCTGCCTGCTGGCGACCAGGTAATCCTCCGTCTCCGCTTCGCTCTCTTCCACCGGGATCAGGCTTTCATCCGAAACCAGGATAAAATCAGTGACAGCATCCAGTGGATAGGATAGCGGTCCCAGGCAGCGCTGACATATCAACTGCAACTCACCTTTTATATGTAATTGCAGGTGCGGTTCACCTTCCAGGTTAACCTCCCCCTCCAGCACATAATCTATAACGCCCTCTCTTGAGGACAGCACGTCAGACAGGCGCGGAAATTGAGAGAGCGCGATTGTATCATGAATTTTCATGCCTTTTCGCGCAAACTCAACGGTATCAATGACCGGGGGTTTGGGTGGTGCAGCCATAGGGGGCGCATGATATAATCAGCGCCCTTTGGTGTCAAAATCTAGTTCAATCAAAGTTCTGTAACAGGTCAGCCGCGTGATAAAAAAAATTCTTATAGCCAACCGAGGGGAAATTGCTGTCCGCATCGTCCGTGCTTGCTCCGAAATGGGGATCAAGTCGGTAGCAATTTATTCCGATGCTGACCGGCACGCCCTTCATGTGAAAAAGGCGGACGAAGCCTATAACATCGGCTCGGATCCGGTGATTGGCTATCTCAACGCCCATAATATCGTTAACCTGGCTGTTGCCTCAGGCTGCGATGCCCTGCATCCCGGCTATGGATTCCTTTCGGAGAATCCCGAGCTTGCCGAAATCTGCGCTCGTCGCGGCATTAAGTTCATTGGCCCTTCCGCCAAGGTCATCCGGCAGATGGGCGACAAGATTCAAGCGCGGAATGCCATGCTAGCTGCCGGCATTCCTTGTGTTCCTGGCAGTCAGGGTAATCTGGGGAATGTTGAAGAGGCGCGCCAGTTGGCCAAGAAGATTGGCTATCCGGTCATGCTGAAAGCCACCAACGGCGGCGGTGGCCGTGGTATTCGCCGCTGCAACGACGAGAAAGAATTGCTGGGCAACTACGAGCGGGTGATTTCGGAAGCCAGCAAGGCGTTCGGAAAGCCGGAAGTGTTCCTCGAAAAGTGCGTGGTCAATCCGCGCCACATCGAGGTTCAGGTGCTGGCGGACTCTCACGGCAACGTGATCCATCTGTTCGAGCGCGATTGTTCCATTCAGCGGCGCAACCAGAAGCTGATCGAAATCGCGCCTTCCCCACAGCTCAGCGAAGCGCAGCGCGAATACATCGGCAAGCTGGGGGTCAAGGCCGCCAAGGCCGTGGGCTATGAAAATGCCGGTACGGTTGAGTTTTTGCTGGACTCGGACAACAATTTCTATTTCATGGAGATGAATACCCGTCTCCAGGTCGAGCACACGGTAACCGAAAGCATTACCGGCATCGATATCGTGCAGGAACAGATTCGCGTTGCCGATGGGCTCAAGCTGCAGTACAAGCAGAGCGATGTCCATTACCGCGGCTACGCCATGGAATTCCGGATCAACGCGGAAGACCCGAAAAATGGCTTCCTGCCCAGCTTTGGCAAGATCACCCGGTATTATGCGCCCGGGGGCCCAGGCGTCCGAACCGATGCGGCCATGTACAGCGGCTATTCCATCCCACCTTACTATGACTCCATGTGTGCGAAACTCACGGTCTGGGCCTTGTCCTGGGAGAGCGTCATCGAACGCGGCCGTCGTGCACTCGATGACATGGTGGTATATGGCGTCAAAACGACCATTCCCTATTACCAGCAGATTCTTCAGCACCCGGAATTCCGCCAGGCGAAATTCAACACGAGCTTCGTGGAAACGCATCCCGAACTTATTAATTACGCCACCGAATTCCCACCTGAGCTGATCGCCGCCGCCATATCCGCAGCTATTGCTGCTCATGAAGGCATTTGATAAAACCTCAACCGGTAAGTAAAGAATATGTCAAAAGTATATGTTTCTGAATTAGTTTTAAGAGACGGACACCAGTCGCTGATCGCTACCCGCATGCGTACTGAAGATATGCTGCCGATCTGCTCGAAGCTGGATGCTATCGGTTTCTGGTCGCTTGAAGCCTGGGGCGGTGCTACGTTTGATGCCTGCGTCCGCTATCTGAGGGAAGATCCCTGGGAGCGTCTGAGAAAACTGCGCAAGGCCCTGCCAAATACACGCATCCAGATGTTGCTGCGTGGCCAGAACCTGTTGGGTTATCGCCATTATTCCGATGATGTGGTCAAGGCTTTCATACAAAAGTCTGCCGACAATGGTGTGGATGTCTTCCGTATCTTTGACGCCATGAATGACGTGCGTAACCTGCGTGTTTCCATTGAGGCCGTCAAGGCGGTTGGCAAGCATGCCGAAGGTGCCATCAGCTACACCACCAGCCCGGTACATGACATCGCCTACTTCGTGAGCCTCGCCAAGGAACTGGAGGCCATGGGCTGCGATACGATCGCGATCAAGGATATGGCTGGTCTGCTGACTCCGCAGGCAACATTTGACCTGGTGAGTGCCTTGCGTGCTGCGGTCAAGCCGCCTATTCATCTGCACAGTCATGCTACGTCAGGATTGTCGGCCATGTGCTTCCTCAAAGGTGTTGAAGCCGGAGCCGAGATTATCGACACCTGCGTCTCGGCCTTTGCCGAAGGTGCCAGCCACCCTTCAACCGAAAGCATCGTCGCCGCCTTCCAAGGCACCGAATACGACACGGGCCTGGACCTGCAAGCCTTGCAGGAAATTACTGCCTACTTCCGTGAAGTCCGCAAGAAATACTGGCAATTCGAAAGTGACCATACGGGGGTGGATACGCGCGTTCTGGTCAACCAGGTGCCCGGCGGCATGATTTCCAATCTGGCCAACCAACTCAAGGAACAAGGTGCGTTAAACCGCATGGATGAAGTGCTGGCCGAAATTCCCCGTGTCCGCGAAGATCTTGGCTTCCCTCCGCTGGTCACGCCGACCTCGCAGATCGTGGGTACGCAGG
>DASTRT010000008.1:0-3085 GCA_035761085.1 Methylophilaceae bacterium | reverse complement strand
TTCCCGCAGCACAGTCGCGTCAATTTCCGCCATTCCTTCCTGCCGGATGTACTGCAGGCACCAGTAGCGCTCCATGCGGTGCTGGAACTCCTGATAGGCGTTATAAGCAAGATCGAAATTGCGCATGATATCGCTGATGGTTTCGCTACCCGGGGGATATGGGGCATTGCCTTCCTGCAGGATGGCAATGAGCTGGCGCTGATTGACCAGGTCCACCATGCGCCGCAATGGCGAGGTGCACCAGCTATATTGGCTTACGCCCAGGCCTTGATGCGGTTCCGCTTTCAAGGTCATGTACACCTTGCCGTTATTCTGCGCACGGTAAATGCCCGGAAGATTATGGACATGCAGCAACGCGCCCCACTGGCTGTTAGCTTCGATCATCAGCTCAGCCACCAGCTTGTCCATGGGCGAACCACGATGTCGGCTGACAATGCGAACGCGGCCATCTTCCACATAGAAGTTGTAATCCAGCTGTGGCGCGCGATTGGGATCATGCTTGCCACGCGCCTTCTCCAGCGATTCGGCCAGTTTGTGCAGCAGGGTTAGCTGCTCCCAGTACGGATGTTCACTGGGGCCTTGCAAGGTATGTTCATTAAAATATGGCTCTAGCGCGTCATGTCGCAAATTGGCCTTGATGTGAACCAGCTCGACCTTGCTCTCGCGATGCACGATCGACATATCAGGTGCAACGTCGAGGTACAGGGACAGGGCTGGCTTCCAATGCCCTTCCTGCAAACTAAAGGGCGCGATGGCGGATTCCGGGAGCATGGTGATCTTGTTGCCAGGCATATAAACGGTCGACAACCGCTTGGTGGCCTCGCTGTCCAGTTCGCTTCCGGGAAGAATTCCTAATGCGGGCGCGGCTATATGAATGCCCACCCGATGGTTTCCATCCGGCAACGTCTGCACGGATAGTGCATCGTCAATTTCGGTAGTGGTACTGTCGTCGATGCTGAATGCTTCCGCCTCGGCTCGCGGCAAGTCTGCTGGCGCACTCACAGGGCCATGTGAGGGAAATTGCACACCTAGAGGGAAATACTCGCGCAAAAATGCGCCGAGATGGTATTCATGCGGAGAACTGATAGCGCCGCAGGCTTCCAGCAGTTTGAGCCGACTCATCTGCAGCTCGTCGGTAGCCTGCTCCAGCGCCTTCCATTCCAGCGTGTTCTTGTCCGGCTCGTAGAACAGCATATCGAGCCGGTCGGCGAACTCGGGTGGCAGCTGATGATTTTTCAGTTGCTCGACATAGCGGGCGATGGTTTCCGCCCGTTGTCGCTTCTTTTCCTGCGAGGCCAGCGCGGCTTTTAAATTTTCTTCTGGCGCAGCCTTGTAACGGCCTTTGCCCTTTCGATAGAAATACATGGGCGCGCCATGCAGGCGAACCGCGACGGCAGCAGCCTGTTGCGGGCTGGGAGTGGCGCCATAGTATTCCTGAGCCAGACTCTCGAAGCCGAATTCAGGCTCACCGCAGCATTCCCATAAAAACTCGACATCCAGCGACTGCGACTCCTGCTCAACACCTTCCATGAAGCTGGACAGCGCGCTATCGAAACGCATGAGCACATTGGCCGTCTTGATTTTGGAGCGCTTGCCGCCAGGCGCTTCCACCTGCAGGGAACCGGGATTCTCGGCCATGATGGAAGCCACCTTGAAGCTACCATCTTCCTCATAGAAAACATTCATGTAACGGGTCAGTCTGGATAGAGCCGGATTGGGACGCGTATTTTACCGCGGTTTGGCAAACCCTGATGCTGCACCGGCCCACATTGTCAAAATGTGGACGGCACTGTTAGAAAAATGACAAATTATCAGGATGGGAGACTTCGTTGGATTCCCTCCAATTTCCTGCCGAATGAGCTTTTATGTCTGCAACCGAACGTAGTCAAGCCCTATATCCGCGGGCTTCTGGCTACACCAAAGGTTGGCCCCCCCCTCTGGCATGCCGGTAAACAATCGGATGGCATGGATGCTGCGTATTAGTAATCAACAATAAGAATTAAGGGGAAACCATAATTAAAAAGACCAAAAACAGCTCGCGCGAAGGCGCAGAGGCATGCTTGAAAGCAATAAGAATAATGGAAAGCCTGTCTGAGCTGCCTGACTCTGACTACCTAAAGGAGAGAGAAAGGATGGTTTCCACCTTAACAACCGCTGCCGGACCGCTGACACCGTTCCTGGCAGGGTTTATTGCTACTCTGGCTGAGTACATCGATCTGAACCTAGGTTCCAATCCCCGTGTTTCTCACGACTGGGAACCTGAAGCGGTCATGACACCAGAGCAAATTGAAACACGTCGTGCATTTTCAAAGTCCTTCTTCTAATACTATTTGGAGGGCACCCACCGATAATCATCAGTAGGCGGACGGCCGGCGAATAGAGTGGAAGTTTCACATGGTGCAAGAGAAGCTCACGGACGATCTGCGAAATTTGATCCAGACCATTCCTTCGGTTCCCTATCTTGAGGCAATCCTCTTGATGAAAGGGCCGCCAGTCCAGCCCTGGGCCACCGAAGCTGTCGGCACCAGGCTCTACCTTGCGAGCGACCAAGCGGCTATCATACTCGGCAAACTATGCAACTCCCGCATTTGTGCTGCTGTGCCAAATCAGCCCGATCACTATGTTTACCAGCCTGCAACTCCGGAACTTGATGAACTCATTGCAAGGCTCATCAATTTTTATGCGCATAACCTGATTGAAGTTACCAATCTGATTCACGCAAATGCATCACAGAAAAACGTACAGCAATATGCGGATGCATTTAAATGGCGAGGAGCCGACCAATGAACTTCCTGATTTATGGGCTTTGCGCACTCACAGCCCTGATCTGCACATTACTGATGGTCCGAGCCTATCTCATCAGCCGATACCGGCTGCTGCTCTGGAGCAGCTGGTGTTTCGCCGGATTGACGCTGAACAATATTGCCCTCATGTTCGACAAAATCATCTTCGCCAACACTAACTTGCTGACCTTGCGGCTGCTTATCGCACTGCTCGCACTGCTGCCACTGGTTTATGGTTTGATCTTTGAAGACCGCTGACGGTCATGAATGAAAAGCTACTCGGCAAGAATAAAAAACAAGAA
>DASTRT010000007.1:0-2837 GCA_035761085.1 Methylophilaceae bacterium | reverse complement strand
CCAAAGGCCGAGGTCTGGTTAAGTATCCGGGCAAAATAGCCGTCCAGCCAGTCCGTAATCGCGGCAAGCGCGAACACCAGCGTCGCGGTGAGATTGACCCAGTGCGGGGCCATGGTTTGCGGCGACAGATAGAAAATCACGACGAATACCGGGATCAGCAGTATGCGCAAGACGGTCAGGCTATTGGGGACATTCCAAAACAACTAGTGAAGCTCCTGATAAATTTTTTCTGCAAGCGTGCGGCTGATACCTTCCACCTGCGCCAGTTCGTCAACGCTGGCGTGCTTCACGCCGTCCAGTCCGCCGAAATGCGTCAGCAGCTTCTGCCGGCGTTTTCCGCCGATGCCGCCGATATCTTCCAGCGAGGAATGCATGCGCGCCTTGCCGCGACGTGCCCGGTGGCCGGTGATGGCAAAGCGGTGCGCTTCGTCGCGGATCTGCTGCAGCAGGTGCAATCCGGGGTTATCCTTGTTGAGGCTGACGGGCGTTTCGCGGTCCGGAAAGAACAGCTGTTCCAGCCCCGGCTTGCGCTCCTCACCCTTGGCAATCCCGATCAGAAGAATATCAGGTAAGCCGATTTCCCGCATCACCTCGACCGCGATGCCCAGCTGCCCCTTGCCGCCGTCGATGAAGATGAGATCCGGCAGCTTGACCTCCTCGCCGGCCTCGATAGCAGCAGCCATTTTCTTGTAGCGCCGCGTCAGCACGTCTCGCATGGCAGCGTAGTCGTCGCCCGGGGTGATGCCGGTGATGTTATAGCGTCGATACTCCGAATTCTGCATGTTGCCCTTGTCGAAGACGACACAGGAGGCTACGGTGGCTTCGCCCATGGTGTGGCTGATGTCGAAACACTCGATGCGCTCGGTATCCTCGTCGAGGTCCAGCGCCTCGCGCAGCGCAGTCAGCCGCTCGTGCTGGTTAGCCTGCTGGGCATTGCGCTGCTGCAGGGCCAATTGCGCATTGGTTTGCGCCATCTTGAGCCAGACGCGCTTGTCGCCGATAGGCTTCGTGTTGATTTTGACGCGGCGGTTGGCCTGGACGCTGAACACTTCCTCCAGCGCCTCGGTGTCGATATCGGTACCGATGATGATGAGCGGCGGAATGGCCCGCGACACGTAATGCTGCTCGAGGAAGGCTTCCAGCGTGGTGGCGATGTCATAACCCTCGGCGTTCTTGGGGAAGAAGCTCTTGTCGCCGATATGCCGCCCGCCGCGAATCATCACCAGGTTCACGCACTGGTGGCCGCCCTGCTCGCAGCAGCCGATGACGTCGGCGTCGCTTACGGTGAAATCGCTGACGAATTGCTTGGACTGCACCAGGCGCAGGCTCTGCATGCGGTCACGGAACACGGCCGCACGCTCGTAGTCCATGTTCTCCGCTGCCTCGTGCATCTTCTTCCCGAGCTCGTCCATCACCAGCTGCTCCTTGCCCTGCAGGAACATGGCAGCGTGCTCCACGTCATGCCGGTAATCGTCCTCCGAAACATAGCCGACGCACGGGCCGGTACAGCGCTCGATCTGGTACAACAGGCATGGCCGCGAACGGTTGGCGAACACGGTGTTTTCGCAGGTGCGCAGACGGAATACCTTCTGCAACAGCTGAATGCTCTCGCGCACGGCATTGGCGCTGGGGAAAGGCCCGAAATAGCTGGTGCCCTTGCGCTGCGCCCCACGATGAAAGGCTAGCCGAGGGAATTCGTCGCCGGTCAGCGCGATGTAAGGGTAGGACTTGTCATCGCGGAACAGCACGTTGTAGCGCGGCATGTGGCTCTTGATCAGATTGTTCTCGAGCAACAGCGCTTCGGCTTCGGTGTGCGTTACCGTCGTTTCGATTCTGGCGATATTCGCCACCATCATCTTGGTACGCGGCGCCTGCACCGTCTTGGTGAAATACGAGCTGACGCGCTTCTTGAGGTTCTTGGCCTTGCCGATATAGATGACTTCGTCCTGCGCGTTCAGCATGCGATAGACGCCGGGCAGGTCAGGCAAGGCCTTGAGGACAGGCTTGGGGTCGAACATGGTTTAAAAAACCGCCATTCCGTGCGGTGCGGAATCCAGAGAAAAATTGCAACAGCGGATGCCGGAATTACCGGCATCCATAGACTTACCCACCCAGCAGATTACCGGCGATCGCCCAGTCCTCCATCTTTACCTCTTCAATGACGACATAGGTATAGGATTTCGGTTTATGGGCAACGCGCTCCAGCGTATCGGTAAATTCCTGGGCGATCTTCTTTTTCTGTTCCTGGGTGAGTGAGCCGGCGATCTTGAGGTTTACGTAGGGCATGGTGTCTTCCTCCTTAGTTCGATGCTGATGCGTTCAAAGACTTCGTGGAACATGGCGTCGGTGAGGCGCCGTGTCTGGGTATTGTAGCGGCTACAGTGGTAGCTATCATAGAGCACCTGGCCGCCCAAGAGTTCATGCCGCGCCGCATGGCCGAACTTGTAGCCTGCCGGCTTGAGTTTCAACGCCTTCATCACTGCCAGATGCGCCACATTGCCTAGCGCAAGCAGCACCGTGCTCGGCGGCAATGCAGCGAGTTCCGCCGCGAGATAGCGATTGCAGGTATTGATTTCATCTCCGGTCGGCTTGTTTTCCGGCGGCAGACATTTCACCGCGTTGCTGATGCGGCAATTGATCAGGCGGAGGCCGTCGTCTGCCGCCAGCGATTCGGGTGCCGTAGCGAAACCGTATTTGTGCAGGGTTTCGTACAGCAGGATGCCCGCGTAGTCGCCGGTGAATGGCCGTCCGGTTCGGTTGGCCCCGTGCATGCCGGGCGCCAGACCGATGATCAGCAGCTGCGGGGCATCGGCACCGAACGGCGGCACCGGTTTCGC
>DASTRT010000006.1:0-8108 GCA_035761085.1 Methylophilaceae bacterium | reverse complement strand
GTTTACGATGTTAAAGGAATACTGGATAAAAATCTGGTTGATGCACGTTTATAAATCAGTCTTAACATCTATACTTCAATAAAATTAGCTTGAACACCACACAAGTATATAACAGAAAAGTACTGGTAACGGGCGGTGCCGGCTTCATCGGCGCCAATTTCGTCCTGGAATGGATCGGTGGCGGTCTTGGGACAGTGGTCAACCTGGATAAGTTGACCTATGCCGGCAATCTGGAAAGCCTGGGTGCGCTGCAAAATAACCCGCAGCACATCTTTGTGCACGGCGACATTGGCGATCGAGCTCTTGTGGCAAAACTGCTGGCCGAACATCAACCTATGGCTGTCATCAACTTCGCTGCTGAGAGCCATGTAGACCGATCCATTCATGGCCCCGAAGATTTTATCCAGACCAACGTAGTCGGCACCTTTCACCTATTGGAAGAAGTGCGGAACTATTGGAATGGGCTGCCTGAAGCGCTACAGGATGATTTCCGTTTTCTGCACGTTTCCACAGACGAAGTCTATGGCTCCCTGGGACCAAACGATCCGGCCTTCAGCGAAACTACCCCTTATGCGCCAAATAGCCCGTATTCGGCCTCCAAGGCGGCTTCTGATCATCTGGTGAGAGCCTATCACCACACTTACGGACTGCCTGTACTGACCACCAACTGCTCCAACAACTACGGCCCTTACCAGTTTCCCGAGAAACTGATCCCGTTGGTAATTCATAATGCGCTGGCCGGGAAGCCCTTGCCCATCTATGGTGACGGCAGCAATATTCGTGACTGGCTCTATGTGGGTGATCATTGCAGTGCGATTCGCCGTGTACTCGAGTCAGGGCGGGTAGGAGAGACCTACAATATCGGTGGCTGCAATGAAAAGACCAACCTGGAGGTGGTGCATACCTTGTGCAGCATGCTCGATCGGCTGCAGCTCAAAACCTCGGGTAGCTATTCCGACCAGATTACCTTTGTGAAGGACAGGCCCGGGCATGACAGGCGATACGCCATCGATGCCGGCAAGATTGCTAATGAATTGGGCTGGAAACCTTCCGAAACTTTCGAGTCTGGCATGCGCAAAACTGTCGCCTGGTATCTGGAAAACCAGTCGTGGGTTCAGCATGTAGTCAGCGGCGCATACCGTCAGTGGATGGAGACCAATTACGGAAATCGGCAGGAGGCAGGCAAATGAAAGGCATTATCCTGGCAGGAGGGTCCGGTACGCGGCTGTACCCGGTGACACAGGTCGTTTCCAAGCAGCTGCTGCCTGTGTATGACAAGCCGATGATTTATTATCCGCTTTCCACCTTGATGCTTTCAGGTATCCGCGATGTGCTTGTCATCTCCACACCCCAGGATATTCCACGGTTTCAACAGCTGCTCGAGGATGGCAATCAATGGGGGCTCAATATCCAATATGCCGTACAACCCTCGCCGGACGGGCTGGCGCAAGCTTTTCTGATAGGAGAACAGTTCATTTGTCGTGACTCCTGCGCTCTGGTGCTGGGAGATAACATTTTCTACGGGCACGATCTGGCACAGATGACGCAGGAAGCAGCAAACAGAAGCCAGGGCAGCGAGAATGGTGCGACCGTGTTTGCCTATCCGGTACATGATCCGGAGCGTTACGGTGTGGTGGAATTCAATGATCAGGGGCAAGCGGTCAGCTTGGAGGAAAAACCTCAGAGACCGAAGTCGCGTTATGCCGTCACCGGATTGTATTTCTATGATAACCGGGTCGTGGATATCGCCCGCCATCTCAAGCCATCGCCACGCGGCGAGCTGGAAATTACCGATGTCAACCGTCAATACCTCGCATGGAATGCCTTGCACGTGAACGTCATGGGGCGAGGGATGGCTTGGCTCGACACTGGCACGCACGAAACCCTGATGGAAGCCTCGCAGTTCATCGAGACGATTGAACGCAGGCAAGGCCTCAAGATCGCCTGTCCCGAAGAGATCGCCTACCGCATGGGCTTCATCGATGCTGCGGCGTTAGATAGATTGGCAGACAAATACGCCAAAAATGGCTACGGACAATACCTGAGGCGGGTGCTCAGCGAGAAAGTCTTTCAATGAAGGTGATACGCACCCGTATTCCGGAAGTTCTGGTTTTGGAACCCCGAGTATTCGGCGACAGCCGCGGTTTTTTCATGGAGAGCTACAACCAGCGAGCTTTCCAGGAGGCCACGGGTTGGGCGCCCGCTTTCGTGCAGGATAACCATTCGGGCTCCGCGCGCAATGTATTGCGGGGGCTGCATTACCAGATTCAGCAACCTCAGGGCAAGCTGGTGCGCGTCGTGGCGGGCAAGGTATTTGATGTGGCTGTGGATATACGCAAATCATCGCCGACTTTTGGTCAATGGGTGGGGGCCAATCTTTCTGCCGAAAACAAACTGCAGATGTGGATTCCACCGGGCTTTGCCCATGGCTTTCTGGTACTGTCGGAGTTTGCTGAATTTCTCTACAAGACAACAGATTTCTACGCACCTGAACATGAGTGCTGCATCCGCTGGGACGACCCTGAAATCGGCATCGAATGGCCCTTGCTCGGTGCGCCGTCATTATCTCCAAAAGACCAGCAGGGCGTGAGTTTGCGCCAGGCCAGGCATTTCGACTGATCTGAAATCATGCTCGAGCCGGGACCAATCTTACTGACTGGCATCAATGGGCAAGTCGGGCATGAACTGCAGCAGACGCTTGTTTCACTTGGTCCTGTCGTCGGTTTGGATAGAGGGCAGCTCGACCTGCGGGATGAAGAGGCGATCCGGCGTGTCGTTCGCGAAGTCAAACCGACGATCATAGTGAATCCGGCAGCCTATACTGCGGTAGATAAGGCTGAATCAGAGCGGGACCTGGCTTTCGCCATCAATGCAGAAGCGCCGCGTATCCTGGCGGAAGAGGCTGCGCGAGGCAATGCGATCCTCATTCACTTTTCCACCGATTATGTCTTTGATGGCAGCAAGACTACGCCATATATCGAAACCGATGAAACGAGTCCTCTCGGCGTCTATGGGGAAAGCAAGCTGGCGGGCGAGCTGGCGATACAGAATGTCGGTCTGCCGCACATGATCCTGCGCACCAGTTGGGTATACGGAGCGCGCGGGCGGAATTTCCTGCGGACCATCGTGAAGCTGGCGCAGGAGCGCGATGAGCTGAGTATCGTGGACGACCAGACAGGCGCGCCCACCTCCAGCCGATCCCTGGCCAATGCCACGGCCGTATTGTTGAATGATTGGCAGGAGGACATGAGTGGTGTCTATCACCTTACCTGTGCAGGAGAAACAACCTGGTATGGCTTTGCGCAGGCCATTCTGCGCTTCTACGAGGCTTACCGGGCTGCGCGCAGCTGGCCTGAACTCAAGGTGCATGCGGACGAAATCAAGGCCATCACTACGGAAGAGTTCCCCACATCTGCGACACGGCCTGCTTATTCAGTGCTCAGCAACTCCAAGATCATGCTGGCCTGCCACATTGCCATGCCATTGTGGTCGGAAGCGTTGTCTGCCGTGATGCGGGAGCTGGAGCTGCAGTAAAAACCTGCCTTAGCTGGATTTGTCAGGAACAAGCGGAGTAATGGCAAAGCGGCAGCAGCTTCCGCCCCTGACCATGCACTCCTTGTGTTCAACGCGGGCATCCAGCAGTCGGGAGATCAGGGATATATCCAGCTCACAAACTTCCTTGCAATCCATCGCAAGCTCGTGGAAAACACAGTTGCTCGCGACGATCTCATTCACGGTAGTGTGTTCCAGGTCAGTCTCATAGCCAAGCTCGTACATGATGCGCTTGACCTCGGCAACCTGGCCAGCTGGAGACTTCTGACGCACCACCCTGTCCCTGTACTCAAGGGATAGCTGTTCACCAAGTTCCGCCAGGCATTCCTTCAAGGTGGGTTCCCCCAGCTTTTGCTGCACCAGCCGCAGCAGCAGCCTGGCAAACAGAGAGTAGTGTCGCGGGAATAGCTCCTGCCCCTGCTTGGTCAATACATACACTCGGCCTGGACGGCCACCGGTACTAGCCTGCAGCAGGCTATCGACATATTGCAGCTTCTCCAGATTGACCAGGTGCTGGTTGACTGCCGTTCGGGAAATGGCCAGCTCCTGCGCCAACTGATCCATGGAAAGACCATTGGGGCTCAGCAGTAAGGCCTTGAGCAGTTGATGTTGGCGATGACCGAGATTTGATATAGCGCTCATGAATCTATTTTAGCAAAAGTCGGACATGCTTTTACAATATAAATATTGTAAAAGTGTTATTTAGTGATTAGACTTTGTTTTCCTAAACAAACAAGGGAGGAAAACAATGATTACTTATGCCGTTATCGCTTTCGCCATTGCCGCTGTGGGGGGCATCGTTCTTGCTTCACGGGTTCTTACCGGGCGTTTCGCTCCATGGGCGCTGTCTGTAGTGCATGCCTTGCTGGGAGCTGCCGGCTTGCTGTTTCTGATCGCGCAGGTAGTGCTGAACAATGGTCCGAGTCGAGCCACAGCTGCGCTTGCGCTGCTGGTGATTGCCGCACTAGGCGGGTTTTACCTGGCGTCATTGCATCTGCGCAAACAGATTGCACCAAAGGGGGTTGTACTGGTCCATGCTGGCGTCGCCGTTGCAGGGTTCCTGACACTGCTTTCGGTCTTTCTTGGGGCCTGAAGCCAATGGCACACCCGGCGCACCCGGCCTTTGTCCACTTTCCCATCGCCTGCTGGACGATATCTACCTTCGGTGACATCGCCAGCTTCTGGCTGGGTACGCCTGCCTGGCAGTTCTCCGGCATTCTGCTTGTGATCGGTACCGTGACAGCGATTGCTGCCATGATTACTGGTCTCCTGGAATTACGCAGGATAAGCCATGCGGAGTCCGTGACACGTACTGTGGATACGCATATCCAGCTTATGTTGTCTGCCTGGGTGCTATACGCGATGAGTTTGTTGCTGCGGATATCTGAACAAAGGCTGGGTGCGCCGGGAGTAATCGAGACGGGACTTTCCTGTTTTGGGCTGCTGATAATGATTGCCGGTGGCTGGCATGGCGGCAAACTGGTCTATACGCACGGCGCGGGCGTAGGTGGCAAGAACGAGAAGTAGTGGATAGAAGCCAGTTAGCGTGTGGCGTCAGCCCAGCTATTGGGAGTTTCGAATAACCTGACCTGCTCCAGTTGCAGATGATTGCCGTAGGTATCTCGGTAGCAGCCGTTCAAAATGCGGAAGGCCTCTGCCGCCATGTTCTCGGCGGTAGGTATTGTCTCCATGACCACCGTCTTGTGATTTGGCAGGCTATTGAGGAACTCCAGCACCGCCTTGTCGCCCTTGTAAACCAGGAAAGCGTGATCCCAGAGATCCACTAGAGCCTTGCGGGCAATGCCTTTTACGTCGGAAAAATCCATGACCATGCCGTTTTCGGAGGCACCTTCCTGCTGGATGATGTCGCCAGTAAGCGTGATCTCGATAGCGTAGCGGTGGCCATGCAGATTGCGGCACTGGCTTTTGTGGGAAGGAATGCGATGGCCGGCGTCGAATTCCAGGCGGGTGGTGATCAGCATGCGCCGATTATATCAGCAGACGCTCAAATTCCGGCCAGCGTTCGTATATGAGCGCTTGCGCTGGCTGCCAATGCAGTCAGCTGGTATCCGCCTTCAAGGGTGGAAACAATGCGGCCTTGGGCGAAACGCCCGGCGATTTCCTTGATGAATTCCGTCACCCAGACATAGTCCTCTTCGTCGAGCTGTAACTGGGCGAGCGGGTCATCGACATGGGCGTCGAAGCCGGCGGAGACAAACACCATTTGTGGTTGGAACCTTTCCAATGTCGGCCGGAATTCGGATTCCACCGCTTTCCTGAAGCCCTTGCCATCCGTGTAGGCTGGAAGGGGCACATTTACCATGCGGTCCGTTCGGCTGTCGGGCCCCCGTCCTGGATATAACGGATGCTGGAAGGTGGAGCAGAGCATGACATGTGCGTTGTGCCGGAAAATGTCTTCCGTGCCGTCGCCATGATGCACATCGAAATCCACGATGGCGATCCGCTCCAGCCCATGTTGCTCAAGGGCATGGGCAACCCCAACGGCAACATTATTGAAAATGCAGAACCCCGCCGCATTGCTGCGTCCTGCATGATGGCCGGGTGGGCGGATACAGCAAAAGGCATTGTCCGCCTTGCCTGCCATGACGATGTCGGTCGCCAGCACTGCAGCACCGGCTGCGTGCAATGCGGCAGAGAGCGTCATCGGGCCCATGGCAGTGTCCGCATCCAGCCTGGCCAGCCCCGCCTTCGGGGCGACCCTGCGAATGTAGCTTACGTATTCGGGTGAATGTACACGGCGGAGCTCCTCATCCGTTGCCAGTGGCGCTTCATGAAGTTGCAGCTTCTCCAGCAAGTGGCTGGCAGTGAGGGCATTTTTGATCGCGGTGATGCGTGCGGGGGACTCGGGATGGGCGCCGTCCATGACATGCAACAGCGTATCGGGATGCGAGATGAATGCGGTCGTCATGGCTTGTACCTCCTTCAGTTCAGCTCATTCACCAGCCTTTGATAACTATGGAGCCGAAAATCGGTAACAGTATTATCGGT
The DNA here is from genome assembly GCA_035761085.1 of Methylophilaceae bacterium. Lineage (GTDB taxonomy): Bacteria > Pseudomonadota > Gammaproteobacteria > Burkholderiales > Methylophilaceae > DASTRT01. The sequence goes on along the minus strand of DASTRT010000006.1, from coordinate 1,547 downwards.
CAACGCCTGCATGACAGCGCAGCCTGGTTCCTTCATGTGGCGGCAATTGGCAAAGCGGCACTTGCCCAGGTGAGGGCGGAATTCAACAAAGGCCCGCTCCAGTTCTTCGATGCTCACATGGTACAGGCCGAATTCCTGCAAGCCTGGGGAGTCGATGAGGCTGGAGCTGTCATCCAGGTGATAGAGATGGGTGGCGGTGGTCGTATGCTTGCCGCTGTCCAGAACATCCGATACTTCCCGTGTGCGGGCATTAGCGTGGGGCAGCAGGGCGTTAATGATAGTGGATTTGCCCATGCCGGATTGGCCGACAAGAATGCTCGTTTGTCCCTTGAGATGGGGCTTCAGCGACTCGATATCCTGCCTGGCCGATAGTGGCTGGACGGCATAACCCAGCGAGGCATAAGGTTTCAGCCTTTCCAGCGCAGCCGTACTGTCGCCGATGTCGCACTTGTTCAGCACGATCAGGGGTTTGATGCCGGCAGCCTCAGCCGCAATGAGGCAACGGTTCAGCAATTCCTCGTAAAAGCTGGGAACGGTGGCCAGTACGATGACTACCTGGGTGACGTTGGCCGCCAGCAGTTTGCTGCGATAAGCGTTGCTGCGGTAGAGCAGGCTGGTTCTGGGAAGGATTTCTTCGATGACGCCCTGGTGCTTGCCGGTAAGCCGAAGGCTGACCTGGTCGCCGCATGCCACATCATTTTTCTTGCCGCGGGTGACACAGTCGATGACTTCCCGCCGCCCGTCTCCGGCCAGCTCAACCTCATAGCGTTTACCGTAAGCGGCCACCACCAGGCCATGAAGCAGGTCTACCGCCGGCAATTTCGGCTACTTGTCGAACTTGTAATAGGCCTGGTTCAGGTATTTCGCCACGTTGAGCTCTTCGTCCTCGAACCACTTGAGGCCCAGCATGGTGTTGCAGTTACGCACCTGGGTCAGGAGTTGCGAGGAGGAGTTCACCTTGCGGTTCTCCCGAGTGTAGATGCCGGAGCCATCGCCGCCATACTTGGCCGCATGGCAGGCGATGCAGTTCTTTTCCAGCATGGCCTTGCCGACTTTTGCATCGCCTTGAGCAAACGGGTCGGCGGCCAAGGCAACATTTGATGCAGCCAATAAAGATATATATACAAATATGTTACGCATAAAACCTCCAGCAAATTCTATTTGGTGAAAGCTGCAAGTTTGCTGATCCGGATACTGGCAGGCGGATGTGAATCGTAAAACGCCGAGTGCAAGGGGTCCGGGGTCAGGGTGGATGCATTATCGCGGTAGAGCTTGACCAGTGCCTCGATCAGGTAGTGCGCATCCGCATTTTGTGCTGCGTATTCATCGGCCTCGAATTCGTTCTTGCGCGAATAGCTCGCCAACAGCGGGCGTAGCAGGAACAGGAATACCGGACTGACCAGCAGGAACAGCAGCAGGGCCATGTAATTGCTGGGCTCTCTGACGCCCAGGCCGGTGTAGAACCAAGCTTGCTGCATGAGCCAGCCCAACAGCGCGAGGCCGAGGAAGCTCACGAAAAACATCAGCGCGATACGCTTGATGACATG
>DASTRT010000005.1:0-2276 GCA_035761085.1 Methylophilaceae bacterium | reverse complement strand
GGCCATCCGCCGCCGGCCCGTGATGTTCACCGGCATTTCTGCCAGGGTCAGGTCAAGGTCTTTGCCGCGCAGCACCGGATGCGTCCCCAGTGTCTCCTGGGCGTGGGCAGGGGCAGCAAGACCGGCAAAGCCCGCCGCGGCAAGTCCCCGGACGAACAGCCGGCGGTCTGGCGCTTGCATCAAATTCATGGTGAGCCTGAAAGAAGCGCGAAGCAGTAGCGAGCTCGGCGTCCCATGCCGGTTACTGCTTGTGGAATGCCAAGTGCACTGAAAGCTTATCTCCGGCTTTCACGCCGGCCAGTGAAGGCGGCGGAAAATGCAGCCTGAGCGCCATGCTGCCGGCGCTGGCATCCACAAGACCGGTCTTGATGTCGACATCTGTCACGGTGACGTTCATCATGTGCTGGCCCATCATCGGGCCCATGCCTTGCATCATCCCGCCTTGCATACCGCCATGCATCATCATTCCGCCCTGCTGGGCCGCTGGCGCCTGTGCATCCGGCGTCGCGCTGTTCTGCGCGAAGGCGGGAAGCGACGCGGACATCGCGGCTCCTACGATAAGTGAAGTGCAACGTTTCATCGTGCGTCTCCCTGCTGGTATCATAGTCATCCGAGAATCTCTCACTATTGGCCGCGACTGATACTGGGTATCAAGGGTGTCCTAGCGCTGAGTCCGGCCAAATACATCCATCAGTTCGGCAATCTTGCGGCGCTGATCAGCCTTATCGCCGGCCGCTATGGCATGTTCAACGCAGTGGCCGACATGATCGCGCAGCAATTCGTCTTCCACCCGCCCAAGCGCGGCGCGAATGGCTGCGATCTGTGTGACCACATCGATGCAATAGCGATCCTCATCTACCATTCGGGACAGGCCGCGTACCTGACCCTCGATCCGGCTGAGGCGCTTGCGAATTGAGACCTTGAGTGATTGCCGCATGAAGCCTATATACCCCCACAGGGTATTATGACGCAAGGTCGGAGAAACGCCGTGGCGGACGACAAGGCTGACCAGTCATCTGGGGAACATGCGGCACATGGCTGCCAAAAGGACCGGCATCGCCAGGCAACTCACGGCTGTCGCCATCATCAGGGTAACGGCGGACCTGGGGCCGTGGCCGCAACGGGTGGTCCGGCAGACCCGAGCGCCATTTATACCTGCCCCATGCATCCGCAAGTGCGGCAGACAGGTCCAGGCTCCTGCCCGATCTGCGGGATGGCGCTGGAACCCACAGTCGCATCCGGACGTGAGGAGCCCAATACCGAACTTGCCGACATGACGCGCCGCTTCTGGGTTGGGTTGGCACTTGCGCTGCCGGTGGTGACGCTGGGCATGCTGGGAGAGGTGCTGGGCCTGAACCGTATTGTTGGCAGCCAGGCTTCCATATGGCTGCAGGCGGCGTTCTGTACGCCTGTTGTGCTTTGGGCGGGTTGGCCATTCTTCGTACGTGGCTGGGTTTCGATCAGGACCCGCAATCTCAACATGTTCACCCTGATCGCGCTCGGTACCGGCGTCGCCTGGCTCTACAGCCTTCTGGCTGGCTTTGCGCCCCACCTGTTTCCGCCCGCATTCCGCAACTCCGATGGCATGGTCGATGTCTATTACGAGGCGGCCGCTGCCATTACTGTACTGGTCCTGCTGGGTCAGGTGCTGGAATTGAGCGCCCGCGAGCGTACCTCGGGTGCGATCCGCGCGCTTCTCGACCTTGCTCCGAAGACGGCCCGACGGCTAACCGGACAGGCCGAGGAAGAGGTCTCGCTCGACGTCCTGGCAATCGGCGATTTGATCCGTGTTCGTCCCGGCGAAAAGGTGGCCGTCGATGGAACCGTGACAGAGGGTCGTTCATCGGTCGATGAATCCATGGTGACCGGGGAATCCATGCCCATCACGAAAGAGGTCGGCAGCGCAGTTATTGGCGGCACCATAAACCGGTCTGGTACCCTGGTGGTCCGGGCCGACAAGCTGGGTCGCGACTCGATGCTTTCGCGAATCGTCCAAATGGTGGCCGAGGCACAGCGCAGCCGCGCACCGATCCAGCGCCTGGCTGACCAGGTGTCGTCCTGGTTCGTGCCAGCGGTCATCGCCGTGGCTGTCCTGGCTTTTGCAGGTTGGGCGATCTGGGGTCCCGAACCGCGCTTTGCTTACGGATTGGTTTCCGCGGTAACCGTTCTGATCATAGCCTGTCCCTGTGCTTTGGGCCTGGCAACCCCGATGTCCATTATGGTGAGCGTGGGCCGGGGGGCACAGGCCGGCATTCTGATCAAGAATGCCGAAGCGC
>DASTRT010000004.1:0-4230 GCA_035761085.1 Methylophilaceae bacterium | reverse complement strand
CGCTTAGTACACTCTCGATGACCTCGCGCTGTCCTGGCCGCAGTTGGCTGATACCGAAGTTTGACAGCATGTTCTTGAGCGCACGGCCGCTGGGCAACCTGAATTGACTTCTTTTCTTCATACGCGGCAGGGTAATTCAAGATCTCATGGGAATCTGTTCGGCAGCCAGCAGGGGCAATCTCCAGAAATGCCGAAAAAAATGGCATACTTTACGTTTGCAACAGATTCGATTTTTACAGGAGAATGGCATGGCGTCAGTGAACAAGGTAATTCTGGTAGGCAACCTGGGGCGCGACCCGGAAATGCGCTATATGCCATCCGGCGATGCGATTGCCTCCTTCAGCGTTGCCACCACCGATAACTGGAAAGACAAGAACGGCCAGAAGCAGGAACGCACGGAGTGGCACCGCATTTCCATGTTCGGCAAGCTGGCCGAAATCGCTGGCGAATACCTCAAGAAGGGCTCATCGGTATATATCGAAGGCCGGTTGCAGACCCGCAAATGGCAGGACAAGGAAGGCAACGAACGCCAGACCACTGAGGTGGTAGCCGACCGCATGCAGATGCTGGGCGGGCGTAGCGGTGGCGGTAATGCCTATGAATTCGTGGACGACATGGATCAGAGTGCACCACCGCCACAGCAGCAGCGCCAAGCCGCTCCTGCACAATCACAAAAACCGGCGGCCGCGCCTTCCGGTGGTTCCGGCTTTGATGATTTCGAGGACGATATTCCGTTCTAGCATCATCGGGCAGCAGGAGAAAACAAAAACCCGGCAAGCAAACTGCCGGGTTTTTTTGTTTCTGCTTCAGGTCCGGCCTCGTTATCTGCCCTTGCGCCGTACCTTGGCATCCAGGCTATAGCGCCCGGGCCCCAGCAGGCTGATGGCGACTGCGCTGAACAAATACATGCCCTGCAATTCCAGCGCCCAGCCGCCAGTATCCGAAAGGGTGAACAGCTGGGGGATGTGCACCAGCCAGATGGCGACCAGCATGTTGACGACGATGATGAGGGCAGCGGGCCGCGTGAAGAGCCCGATCAGCACCAGCGCTGGCGCCAGCACTTCGCCGACATACACGAGATAACCGAATGCCGTGGGCAGCCCAGCATTGGAAACCATGCCGGTGATGAAATCGATACCATGCTGCAGCTTGGCGATGCCGTGCAGCAGGATCAGGACGGCCAGGGTGACGCGCAGTACCAGTTTGCCAGTATCTTCAGCCATATTCCGCCTCCTCAAGGGTTTATCAACGTTTGCAGTGTTGAGCCTGGACATTCGGCTGTCAACTGGTCGTTGTGCGAGCCCTCCCTCAAACCGGGATTCGCGGTAATCTTGCAGTTCTCCCGTTCAATGTCGTTTCCAGAATTCTCAAGGAGTGCCGCATGAAAGCCGTTGCCTATCAGAAATCCCTGCCGATCGAGGACAAGAACGCTCTCGTGGATGTCGAGCTGCCCGATCCCAAAGTCTCGGGGCGTGACCTGCAGGTAGAGGTGAGGGCGATATCGGTGAACCCGGTGGATACCAAGGTTCGCCGCAGAAGCGAGCCGGAGGCCGGTGAGTGGAAGGTGCTGGGCTGGGATGCCGCCGGCATCGTGCGTGCCGTCGGGCCTGAAGTGACATTGTTCAAGCCGGGCGATCACGTCTGGTATGCCGGGGATCTCATGCGACCCGGCAGCAACAGCGAGTTGCAGCTGGTGGATGAACGCATCGTCGGCAGGAAACCGCAATCGCTGAGTTTTGCCGAAGCGGCGGCCTTGCCGCTGACTAGCGTCACGGCGTGGGAAATGCTGTTCGACCGGCTGCAGATCGAACCGCGCAAGCAGTACAGCGAGGATGCGCTGCTGATCATCGGCGCTGCCGGTGGCGTCGGATCCATCATGGTGCAGCTGACGCGCCGCTTGACCGGTTTGAATGTCATCGGCACCGCGTCGAGGCCGGAAACCCAAAGCTGGGTAGAGCAATTGGGCGCACACGCGGTGATCAACCATCAGCAGAACCTGGTCGAAGAGCTCAAGCGTATCGGCGCTCCGGCACCCAGATACATCGTCAGCCTCACGCACACCGACCAGCATTTCGCGCAGATCGCCGAAGCCATTGCGCCGCAGGGAAAATTCGGTCTGATCGATGACCCCGAACCGATTGATGTGCGGCTCCTCAAGCGCAAGAGCGTCTCGCTGCATTGGGAGCTCATGTATACGCGTTCACTGTTCGCCACACCGGACATGCAGGCGCAGCATGTCATCCTTTCTGAGATGGCCGAGCTGGTGGATGCCGGTCTGATTCGCACCACCGTGGGGGAGCACTTCGGCACCATCAACGCCGCCAATCTCAAACGTGCCCATGCCTTGCTGGAGTCGGGCAAGGCGCGAGGCAAGATCATTCTGGAAGGGTTTTAACCGGAAATTGAAGCTTGATGCCTGCATTTGAAGCTGCAGCAATTGTGTTACCCGTCATATCTAACAGGCTATTTCATAAGGATTTCTCGTGATACCCTAGCCAGATAAAAACAATGGCGGTTGTATGCCTTTCACGGGGGCACAATGAAGTTCAGAAAAATCCGGCAGCTTGCTCGAGCTTCATTCAAACACTGGCTGGACAGGCTGGTGGAAGCCCATCTCCTTTTTCCCCTGACCACGCTGTTTTTGCTCTGCATCATCTGGGGCACGGCCGCCTACATCATTCTGCTTGACCGCAATACTGCGGAGCGCGCGGCGATTTTCTCCAGCCGTGAGCTGCTGGAAACCTATGAAGCCCAGGCCGTGCGCCGGCTCCATGAAATCGACCAGACGCTCAAGTTCATCAAATACACTTATGAGCTCAAGCACGATCGAAACGTATTGCGCGAGCTGGGGGATAAAGCGCTGTTGCCTTCCGACATGCTGTTTGCCGTGACGTTGACCGATGAAACCGGCAATGTACTCGCTAGTACGCAGCCGCATGAACGGGGGAATATTTACGATGCATCGCTGTTTGATGTGGTGCGTACTGAAGATACGCTATACGTCAGCCCCCCACGCAGGGCGGGGAGCGATTGGAAGCTGCTATTCGGCAGGCGGCTGGCGGAAAATGGCCGCTTCTCCGGGACGGTCACTGCGACCATCGATGCAGCCTATTTCGTCAGCGGCTACCAGAATTCGAAGCTGGGCCAGCAGGGGCTGCTGGGTATTCTGGGGCGTGACGGTGTCTTCAAGGCGGCGCGCATCGGCGACAATTTCTTTGTGGGAGAGGCCGTCGACTTCGACGACGTGATGGCGCAGGCGTCCACAAAGACGCCGCTGCTCATGAGTCCCTGGGACAGCGTGGCACGCTACACGGCGGTGCACGAGCTCAACGATTTTCCGTTGGCCGTCATCGTGGGCTTGTCGCAGGAAGAACAGCTGGCTGACTCTCAGGGGCGCATGTGGGGGACTATCCTGCGCGCGATGCTGACCAGCATCGTCGTCGTGATGTTCCTCAACCTGCTGCATCGCGCCAACAAGCAGCGCGCGCTGAACCGCCAGTACGAACGGGAAGCGGCCATGGAGCATGCCGCCCGTGTCGAATACCTGGCCTATCACGATGGCCTGACCGCCTTGCCCAACCGCAGCCTGTTCAGCAAGCTGCTGGCCCAGGGCATTGCCCAGGCCAAACGCAACAACCGGCAGATGGCAATCCTGTTCCTCGATCTCGACCATTTCAAGCAGATCAACGACACCCTGGGCCATGAAGCGGGCGACCAGCTGTTGCAGGAAGTGGCGCGGCGGCTGCGCGAGGGTTTACGGGAAAGCGATACGGTAGCGCGTCTGGGCGGCGATGAGTTCGTCGTGCTGCTGCCCGAGCTGGAGGAGATCAAGTTCGCCGGCGTCGTCGCCGAGAAAATCCTCAAGGCCATCGCCAAGCCCTTCATCCTCATGGAGCAGGAATTCCGCGTCACCACCAGTATCGGCATCAGCATCTATCCCAAGGACGGCCTGGATGAGGAAACCCTGAAAAAGCATGCCGACATCGCCATGTATCAGGCCAAGGGTGAGGGCAAGAACCACTACCATTTTTATTCCGAGCAGCTCAATATCCACTCTCTTGAGCGGCTCACGCTGGAGTCCAGCTTGCGTCATGCACTCGAGCGCAGCGAGTTCCAGCTGCATTACCAGGCCAAGCGCGATACGCGTACCGGTGCCATCACCGGCATGGAAGCGCTGCTGCGCTGGCAGCATCCGCATCTGGGCATGGTCGAGCCCATGAAGTTCATCCC
>DASTRT010000003.1:0-2269 GCA_035761085.1 Methylophilaceae bacterium | reverse complement strand
CTGCTGGCGGCCCAGACGAATAACGGTCTAGGTGCGTGATAGAAGAGTTCGGGAGCGGAATAGGCAAGGTCAGGCGAGGCAGCGAGAGGAGGAAAGCCCGTTACCATGCCGAAGGAGCCGGCGTGCGTGTAGCAATAGGGGCAATGCTGCATGGGTGCCGACTTGGAATCCTTGTCGTTGCTTGGCTTCTTGATGCCCAGGTGCAGTACGATCGGAGACTTGTTGCCGGCCGCCGAGCAGACTTCCTGCAGCAGGGAAATGTCACCTCGCGCGGAAGCCATGGCGTGCGTGATGGCGGGCGCCAATGCGTTAAGCAGGATGGCGATGCAGGCAACCCAGGCGATGAGCCGGCTATGTCTTCCGGATGGCTTCATGTAAGTTCGAATAGTAGCAAAGTGCCCCTTATTCTCAAAACGTTAGCCACCCGTCTTGAAATTCCACAGGATTTCCCCATCTAAAAATCAGTTCAACCAAAGGATTATCATGCGATTCGACAAACTGACGACCAAATTCCAGCAGGCGCTGGTCGATGCGCAAAGCATTGCCGTGGGCAATGACAATCCCGCCATCGAGCCGCAGCACCTGCTCACCGCACTGCTGAATCAGGAAGACGGCGGCACGGCATCGCTGCTGGCGCATGCCGGCGTCAACCTCACGCGGCTCAAGACCGCACTGCAGCAGTCCATCAACAACCTGCCCAAGGTGGAAGGCAACGCCGGCGAAATCAATCTTTCGCGCGACCTCAACAACCTGTTCAACGTCACCGACAAGAACGCGCAGAAGAGCGGCGACACCTACATCGCCAGCGAGATGTTCCTGCTGGCGCTGGCTGACGATAAGGGCCCGACCGGTCGTGCGCTCAAGGAAGCCGGCCTGACCAAGTCTGCGCTGGAGCAGGCCATCCAGGCCGTGCGCGGCGGCCAGCAGGTCAACGACCAGGAGGCCGAGGGCAGCCGCGAGGCGCTCAAGAAATTCACCCTGGACCTGACCGAACGTGCGCGCCAGGGCAAGCTGGACCCGGTGATCGGGCGCGACGACGAAATTCGTCGCACCATCCAGGTATTGCAGCGCCGTACCAAGAATAACCCCGTATTGATCGGCGAGCCCGGCGTCGGCAAGACCGCCATCGTCGAAGGCCTGGCGCAGCGCATCGTTAATGGCGAAGTGCCGGAAAGCCTCAAGAACAAGCGCGTGCTGTCGCTGGATATGGCGGCATTGCTGGCTGGCGCCAAGTATCGCGGCGAATTCGAGGAACGGCTCAAGGCCGTGCTCAATGAGCTGGCGCAGGACGAAGGCCGCACCATCGTCTTCATCGACGAAATCCATACCATGGTCGGCGCCGGCAAGGCCGAAGGCGCCATCGACGCCGGCAACATGCTCAAACCTGCACTGGCGCGCGGCGAACTGCACTGCGTCGGCGCCACGACACTGGACGAATACCGCAAGTACATCGAAAAGGATGCTGCCCTGGAGCGCCGCTTCCAGAAGGTGCTGGTGGACGAACCTTCGGTGGAATCCACCATCGCCATCCTGCGCGGCCTGCAGGAGCGCTACGAACTGCACCACGGCGTCGACATTACCGACCCCGCGATCGTCGCCGCGGCCGAGCTGTCGCATCGCTACATCACCGACCGCTTCCTGCCGGACAAGGCCATCGACCTCATCGACGAAGCGGCTTCGCGTATCAAGATGGAAATCGACTCCAAGCCTGAAGCGCTGGACAAGCTTGACCGCCGGCTGATCCAGCTCAAGATCGAGCGCGAGGCGGTGCGCAAGGAAAAGGACGAGGCTTCGCAGAAGCGATTTGCCCTGATCGAGGAGGAAATTTCTCGCCTGGAGAAGGAATACGCCGACCTCGACGAGGTGTGGAAGGCGGAGAAGGCCATGGTGGCCGGCAGCCAGCACATCAAGGAAGAGATCGACCAGGTGCGCGTGCAGATGGAAGAAGCCAAGCGCAAGGGCGACTGGCAGAAGGTCTCCGAGCTGCAGTACGGCAAGCTGCCGCAGTTGGAAGCCCAGCTCAAGCAGGCGGCCAATGCGGAATCCGAAGCCGAGCGCAAGCATCCGCAGCTGCTGCGCACGCAGGTCGGCGCCGAAGAGATCGCCGAAGTGGTGGCGCGTGCCACCGGCATCCCCGTGTCCAAGCTGATGCAGGGTGAGCGCGAGAAGCTGCTCATGATGGAAGACAAGCTGCACGAGCGCGTGATCGGCCAGGACGAGGCCATCAGCGCCGTGGCCAACGCGATCCGCCGCTCGCGCTCGGGCCTGT
>DASTRT010000002.1:0-5189 GCA_035761085.1 Methylophilaceae bacterium | reverse complement strand
GGTCTGCAATGCGACCTTGTGCAGGTGCTGGGCAATGACGGTCAGCATTTCGAAGCGATCGTCGTGAGCCCGCTGTTTGAGGGCAAGAGTATGGTGCAGCAGCACCAGTTGGTCTACCGCGCGCTCGGTGACCGTATGCGCAGTGAGATTCATGCGCTTTCGATGCGCACCTATACGCCGGACGCATGGGCCAGGAATGGCCAGGCATAATTGAATACGTGGAGAGTGAAATGGATACGCAGGAAGTCATACGAAATCAGGTAACGAGCAACCCAGTCGTGCTCTATATGAAAGGTAGTCCGAAATTTCCGCAATGCGGCTTTTCTGGGCTCGCGATACAGATTCTGCAGGCCTGCGGAGTACAGAACCTGACCACTGTCGATGTCTTGCAAGACCCGGCCATTCGCGAAGGCATCAAGATCTACTCGAACTGGCCGACCATCCCTCAGCTTTACATCAATGGCGAGTTCGTGGGCGGTGCAGACATCATGCGCGACCTGTATACCCAAGGCGAACTGCAGAAGATGCTGCAGGCAAAAACAGCATAAGAAATTCTAATTGGATAAATTCGTTATTCAGGGGGGTGTACCGCTCAGCGGCGAGGTGCACATCTCGGGCGCAAAGAATGCGGCCCTGCCTATTCTTTGTGCCGCTCTACTGACCGATGAGCCGCTAAGGCTAACCAGCGTTCCATATCTGCGGGATGTCAGCACAACGCTGTCGCTGCTTGGACATATGGGGGTGCAGGTTAAGAACGGCAGCGCCAACGCTGTTACCCTGGATGCAAGTGACGTGCACACCAAGGAAGCGCCTTATGAAATGGTCAAGACCATGCGCGCATCCATCCTTGTGCTGGGGCCGCTACTGGCGCGTTTCGGCTTTGCCCGCGTTTCGCTACCGGGCGGCTGTGCTATCGGTTCCCGCCCAGTCGACCTGCACATCAAGGGATTGCAGGCGATGGGCGCCGAAATCCATATCGAACATGGCTACATTGAAGCCCGGGCAGAGCGGCTCAAGGGCGCCCGCATTTTCATGGATCTGGTGACTGTTACCGGAACCGAGAATCTCATGATGGCTGCTGCGCTGGCTGATGGCGTTACTATCCTCGAGAATGCCGCTCGCGAGCCTGAAGTGGTCGATATGGCAGAATGCCTGATCAAAATGGGCGCCAGGATCGAAGGTGCCGGTACTGATGTGATCAGGGTTACCGGAGTTGAACGCTTGCATGGCGCTGACCATGCAATCGTTTGTGACCGTATTGAGGCGGGCACCTACTTGGTCGCGGCGGCCATGACCGGTGGCAGGGTCAGGCTCAGCAATGCTCGTGCGAATCTGCTGGATGCCGTAATTGAAAAGCTGCGTGATGCGGGTGCCAGGGTGGAAAGCGATGCTAATAGCATTTCCATCGAAAGCGAGGGAAAGCTCAAGTCGGTGAATGTACGCACGGCGCCGCATCCGGCCTTCCCCACCGACATGCAGGCGCAGTTCATGGCGTTGAATACCATCGCTGACGGTGCGGCGAGTGTGACCGAAACCATATTCGAGAATCGCTTCATGCATGTGCAGGAAATGCGCCGGCTGGGAGCGAATATCGAGGTGGAGGGCAATACCGCGCTGGTTCGCGGCGTGCCGTATCTCGATGGCGCCACCGTGATGGCGACTGATTTGCGCGCCTCGGCCAGCCTCGTGTTGGCAGGGCTGGTTGCCCGCGGTGAAACGACGATAGAAAGGATTTATCATATCGACCGCGGCTATGAACGCATCGAAGAAAAATTGACACAGCTTGGCGCACGTATACGCCGGATAAGCTAAAAAGCAAACGAAAACAAATAATGATCACCATCGCCTTGTCCAAAGGCCGGATTTTTGAAGAAAGTATCCCCTTGCTGGCGGCAGCCGGCATCACTGCGCTCGAAGATCCTGAATCCTCGCGCAAGCTCATCCTGCCGACCAACCGTGAAGATGTACGCCTGATCATCGTGCGGGCATCGGATGTGCCGACTTATGTTCAATACGGCGCGGCCGATCTGGGCATTGCCGGCAAGGATGTGCTGTATGAACACGGCGGTACCGGGCTCTACCAGCCGCTGGACTTGAAGATCGCGCGTTGCAAGATGATGGTGGCGGTGCGTGACGATTTCGACTATTTCGGTTCCATTCGCCGTGGCGCACGGCTCAAGGTTGTGACCAAGTACGTGAAGACAGCGCGCGAACACTTTGCCGACAAGGGCATGCACGTCGACCTGATCAAGCTCTACGGCTCCATGGAACTGGGCCCGCTGGTTGGCTTAGCTGATGCTATCGTCGATCTGGTGAGCACGGGCAATACGCTGCGCGCCAACAATCTCAAGGCGGTGGAAGAGGTTGCGGAAATCAGTTCGCGTCTGGTAGTCAATCAGGCGTCTTTCAAGCTCAAGCGTGAATTGTTGCAGCCCGTGATGGATGGTTTCGCCGAGGCTGTCAGCCGGAAAGAGTAACAGCATGAAGATCAGACGTTTTTCCTCTAGCGAAGCTAGTTTCCGCCAGGACCTCGAACAGTTGCTTGCCTTCGAGACGGCACAGGACGACCAGGTAGACAAGGTGGTCGCTGACATCCTGCGCGATGTTAAAACGCGCGGCGACGAAGCCGTGCTGGAGTACACCAATCGTTTCGATCGCGTCAACGCGCAAGGCATAAGTGAACTGGAGTTGACCAAGGCCGAACTGGAGTCTGCACTGGAAAGCCTGCCCAAGGTACAGCGCGATGCATTGGAAACAGCGGCACTGCGCGTGCGGACTTACCATGAGAAGCAGCTGCTTTCTTCCTGGACTTATACCGAAGATGACGGCACGCTGCTGGGCCAGCAGGTCAGCGCACTTGATCGCGTAGGACTATATGTGCCCGGCGGCAAGGCGGCATATCCGTCGTCCGTGCTCATGAACGCCATTCCCGCCAAGGTGGCAGGTGTGGAGGAGCTCATTATGGTGGTGCCGACGCCTGGCGGAGAAAAGAACGCGTTGGTGCTGGCTGCGGCAGCTGTGTGCGGTGTTGATCGCGCCTTCTGCATTGGCGGTGCCCAAGCCGTGGGTGCACTCGCGTATGGAACGCAGACCGTGCCCAAGGTGGACAAGATCGTCGGTCCGGGCAATGCCTATGTAGCCGCAGCCAAGCGGCGCGTATTCGGCGTGGTCGGCATCGATATGGTAGCCGGACCCTCTGAGATTCTTGTGATCTGCGACGGCCAGACCAATCCGGAGTGGATCGCCATGGACCTCTTCTCCCAGGCCGAGCACGACGAACTGGCGCAAGCCATCCTGTTATGTCCGGATGCTGCCTTCATTGAAAAGGTTGCTGCCAGCATCGAGCGCCTGGTTGAGGAAATGCCGCGCAAGGAAATCATCAGCACTTCATTGCAGAATCGGGGTGCGCTGATCCAAGTGCGTGATCTGGATGAAGCTGCCGAGATTGCCAATTACATCGCGCCGGAACATCTCGAGCTTTCCATGGAAGATGCGCTGGATTTCAGCAAGCAGATCAAGCATGCCGGCGCCATCTTTATCGGCCGCAACAGCTGCGAAGCGCTCGGCGATTACTGCGCCGGACCCAACCACGTGTTGCCGACCTCGCGCACTGCACGTTTCTCGTCGCCCCTGGGCGTTTACGATTTCCAGAAACGCTCCAGTCTGATCATGGTGTCCCCTCAGGGAGCCCAGACCCTGGGCAAGGTAGCCTCGACGCTGGCACGCGGAGAGGGCCTGCAGGCACACGCGCGCTCTGCGGAATATCGCCTGAAAGACTAGCTTGAGCAAATACTGGAGTTCAGTAGTTCACCAGCTGACGCCCTATGTGCCTGGCGAGCAGCCCAAGCTGACCAATCTGATCAAGCTCAATACCAATGAGAACCCTTACGGGCCGAGTCCGAAAGTGCTGGAAGCAATTCGTGCTGAAGTCGGCGAGGGGCTCAGGCTTTATCCTGACCCCAATTCAGATCGGCTCAAGGCGGCTATTGCCGCTTACCACGGCCTGAGCCCGGATCATGTGTTCGTTGGCAATGGCTCGGACGAGATACTGGCGCATGCCTTTCAGGCCTTGCTCAAGCACGAAGTGCCGCTGCTTTTCCCTGATATCACTTACAGTTTTTACCCTGTCTACTGCAGACTTTACGGCATCGAGTACCAGACGGTAGCATTGACCGAATCTTTCGAGATCGAGGTTGACGATTACCTAAGGCCCAACGGCGGCATCATTTTCCCCAATCCCAATGCGCCGACCGGCAGGCTGCTGGCACTACCTGAAATTGAGCGATTGCTGCAGATTAACACCCAGTCGGTAGTAGTCATCGACGAGGCCTATATCGATTTCGGCGGCGAATCCGCCGTCAGTCTAGTCGCGCAGTATCCACAGCTCCTCGTTATCCATACGCTATCCAAGTCACGTTCGCTGGCCGGCCTGCGGGTGGGCTATGCGGTGGGTCATCCTGATCTTATTCAGGCGCTAACCCGCGTCAAGGACAGTTTCAATTCTTATCCGTTGGACCGATTGGCCATGGCGGGCGCCATTGCAGCTATGCAAGATCGGGATTATTTCGAGCAAAGCCGGCAGAAAGTCATGGAAAGCCGTACGTGGCTGGTCGAGCAGATGCAGCAGATAGAGTTTGAAGTACTGCCATCCGGCGCCAATTTCATTTTTGGGCGCCACCAAAGGATTGCGGGCGCCGAGATCGCTGCTAAATTGCGCGAGCGCAGCATTATCGTCAGGCATTTCAGCAATCCATCGAGGATTGCTCCTTTTCTGCGGATTACCATTGGAACGGACGTCGAATGTGAAGCGCTGGTGGCTGCTTTGAAAGACATTACTGCCAGCTCATCTTTTTAGAAGTTTTTTTAAAAACTCATTCTAAGCTGCGGAATTTATGGTAACTTGCCGATTAAATCCCTGAAAGTGAATGCAATTTCCACAAAATTCAGAAAAAATGTATCATAGCGCGGTTATAAGAATATAACTTCGCATAACCTAACCGAGTGGAGGAAGTATCGTGGCAAAACCGTTAGTTCAAATGGCATTAGATTCTCTGGATTTCGACCAAACCGTAGCCCTGGCTACCAAGGTCGCTCCTCACGTTGACATTCTCGAAATCGGCACTCCTTGCATCAAGCACAACGGTATCAAGCTGCTGGAAACGCTGCGCGCCAAGTTCCCCAACAACAAG
>DASTRT010000001.1:0-7405 GCA_035761085.1 Methylophilaceae bacterium | reverse complement strand
CGAGCGGGTTCAAGCCCACCCATGCGCCAAGCAGGACTTTGAGGCCGAGCTCGGAAGCCGCTTCCGGCACATAGTCCAGCCCCTGGTCCACGGAATAGATACGTACACACTGGAAGCGCTGGGAAAGCAGTGACAGGTCGTGCTTGATCTGGTCATGGGTAATCAGCGTCAGCGGCACAAAGGGAGATTTTCCCTGTTGATAGTAGGGCGCATAGGAGACGCATTCCAGTTTGCCGTTGGCCAGTTGCGGCTCGGCAAGCTTTACAGGTCGGTTCTGGTAGTAGTACCAGGCAGCGAACAGCGCGAGCAGCACGAGGTTGAAGACAGCATAACGCCAGAGTTTTCCGGAACGGCCGCTGTAAATGTTATCGGATGGAGGCATATTGGTTTGTTTATGGTAGAGTGCGCGCCACCTGGCATACGTCAAGTGGCACGTATAATAATGCAGGGCTTGGGTTAAGAAAAACGGCTACCGCACATTGCCGTTTTCCATGATGACCTACTATTGCGCATCGTCCAGTATCTAGAGAGGTTTATGAAAAGAATTGCGTTAGCCGCACTGTTATTATCCATCGCAGCAGCGGCCCATGCCAGACCCGCTTTCACTGGCAAAAATTACAGCGGCATCTATTCCTGCAGCGGCAGCAACGAGCTCATCGGCGACTACGATGTCACCATAATCCTGAAGCTCAACCGCATCAGCAGTCACGGCCGCTATGGCACCTACGATTACGAAACCGAAACGACAAATTCAAATACGTATACCGGCCAGGCCATTGCCGACGGCAACCGTCTGGCCATCAGTTTCAGGTTCAATGGCAAGAGCATCAATGGGCGCGGCCACAGCATTGGCATCGCTACCATCAAGAAAGACAAGCGCGGCCGCTGGAGTTTCCGCAAGGACTACTATGAGCCGGACGACAATGGCGGTAACTACGGTCATGAATACTGCACGTATAAGGAAGCCTTGCCCGAACCGTCGCCCTCCACACCTGAGGGTAGACCCGCTAAGCATGAGCAGTCCGGCCTGACGCCCCCAGCACATTCCCGCGCGCCAGCGTAAGCCCGTATCGATCCAGCAGGGCGCCAAGCCCGGCTTTCAGCACTTCATATTCACGACGCCTGGCTTCGGCGATGGGATCGCTTTTCGAGGGCGCTGCAATGGCGGGGTGGCACATCAGCGCGCAGGTTTCCGGTGCCAGTTCTACGGCCTGTTCCAGCCAATGTGTCAGGCTTGCCTGATACGCCTGCTCATTCAAATCAAAATCATAAACTCCCAGTAGCCGGGCGGAGCAACTTAGCCCGGCCTGTCTTGCCCTGATGCCGAGTTTTCGCGCACCCAGCCGGCGAATGATTTTCTCTTTCAACGTATTGCCGGCCGGGTCGGCCAGGCGAATCCACGGGCCGTTGTCGCCATAGCGTCTATGCAGTATGTTGACCAGCGCATCACGGATTTGCGGCAGCTGATGCACATGCTGATGCCCGTCCACATAGTCCGGGGTCCGGCCCAGTGCCTTCTCGAAGCGGTCGAGTTGCACTTCGATGGATTGATTCACGGCGTTTTGCGACAGCAGTCTGGCTTTGGCTCGCGCGATCAGCATGGGCAGGGAATGCCTGACCGGCTGTCCGAACTCGGTGAAGTCGAGGTGCAGACCAATGTCGGCGCGCGCAAGGATGTCGGCTTTCAGCTGTTTCGCCGCTTCCGGCCAGCGCGGGCTCAGCACCAGGCATGAGGCCGCCGTGAGTAGTCCATGCCGTATGAGGTCGAGAATGGCAGCATCGACTTCCTCGTTGAGCGCATAATCATCGGCGCTCACGATCAACGGGATCATTTGAATGCCCAGAAATGGCTGGAAGAGAAGGTCAGTGCTGCGACGATGACCATGACCAGCCCAAGGGCGAGCCAGAAAGGCAGGTGCAGCAGGTTCAGGGCGCCAGCCAGCAATACCTGGTTGGAGATGAACCCACTGCTGGCAACCAGCAGAAAGCGGGGCAGGGATTGCCGGTGCAGGGTATCGCGCGTAGCAAACGAAAGATGTCGATGGCCCATATAGCTCACGGGAAAGGCGAACAGAAAGCCCACGGTGTTGGCGATCGCTGGCGCCAGGCTGAATCCCGCCTCCGTGCCAACGGCTACACCGTAATGCACTACGCCGGCAACAGCGCCGACGAAGGTGAACCAGGAAAATGACTTCGCCTGGGCCAGGCGGGATTTACGTGCCATTGGAAGGCGCCGACTGGCCGGACAGATCGCTCGCCGGTGCAAAAACCTCGTCCACGATGTAGGACGGGCGGCCTTTCACCTCGTTATAAATGCGTGCCAGGTATTCGCCCAGAATGCCGATGAACAGCAGCTGTACGCCGGAAAAGAACATGATGCTGGCGACTACGGTCGGCCAGCCCGGCACGGATTCGTGGAAGAACAGCTTGTCCAGAATGACAATGAGCCCATAGCCGAAGGCCAGCACGGCGAGCAGTCCGCCAACGGCGCTCGCCAGACGCAGTGGCATCACCGAGAAACTGGTGACGCCGGTCCAGGCCAACTGGATGAGCCGCAGGCGGGAAAAGGTGCTGGTGCCATGCGTACGCGGCAGTGGTGTGTAGGGGATGCCGATCGACTTGTAGCCCACCCAGGCGTACATGCCCTTCATGAAGCGGCTGCGCTCGGGCAGGGCACGCAAGGCATTCACCACCTTGCGATCCATCAGGCGGAAGTCGCCGGCGTCACGCGGGATATGGATCTGCCCCCCGAGGCTGATGGCGCGGTAGAAGAGACGTGAGCCCCAGCGCTTGAAGCGGGACTCGACGGCACGGTCCTGGCGCACGCCGTAGACCATGTCGTAATCTTCGCGCCATTTTTCCAGCATGGTCGTAAGCAGCTCACTGGAATGCTGGCCATCGGCATCCATGCAGATGACGACGTCGCCCTGCGCGTAATCGAGTCCGGCAGTGATGGCGTATTCCTTGCCGAAATTGCGTGACAGCTTGACCAGGCCGGTGTTGAGGCTGGCGGGCAGAGCTTTGATGATGCCCGCGGTTTCATCACTGCTGCCGTCGTCCACAATCAGACTGTCCCATAATGGCGACAGCGTCTGCAATTGTGCGGCTATGGTCGCCACTGTGGCCCGAATGGCGCCTGCCTCGTTGAAGGCCGGCACCAGCACCGTGATGTGCGGGGTCAGAGACCTTCGGCTCACGAGCGCTTGCCTTCCTTGAGGTCGGTAAGCTGGGTCGGACGTGGCATGCGCTGATGTGCCAACAACGTCCGTCTGTCCTTGATCACCGCCAGTACCGCACCGAGGCGCTGGACAGTGCCGATTACTCGGCCCTGCAGCACCGTGTCGCAACCCATCTGCGTGCTGGAAATGAAGAAATCGGCGTTGAGCCAGTCGCTGGTGATCTGGAATCGGTGATCCAGATACGCCTGGCCCTGGATGGATTCCGCACACACCGCGACACGATAAGGCGCGACCACTTCACCACCGCCTATACCTTTTTCGGTCTCGCCAGGTACCTTGCTCTCCAGAATATGCGCTGCTTCGCGCAGGCTGCTCGACCAGTAATCGCCTTCCCAGGCATGCTCGGCATGCGCCAGGTTGCCGGCGAGGTGGTTGTAATACACGTATTCATAGGGATGCAGGCGTAGCAGGGTCACCACAGCCAGGGTTGCCAGGCTTATGCTGGCCAGAGCATACCCCTTGCGCAGGATGGGACGCTCCCTCAATACATCCCACATCAGGCAGAGCCCGAGCCCTGCCAGCACGGCCAGTGGCGGCAGCAGGAAGGTGAAATGGCGGATGCCGTTATAAAGTGCTGGCCGATCGAACAGGATGAAAAACAGCGGGAAGCCAATCGAAATCAGCAGCGCTGCCCAGGGCAACCAGACCTGTGGCCGCGCTTTATATCGCCGCAGTTGTTGCCAGCCAAACAAGGCGACACCTGCCAGGCCGAGCAGGAACACCTCCGGGAGGCGGACCATCAGATAGGCGGGAATATAGTCGCGCGGTACCTGGCCGATACGCATGACTTCCCCGTCCATGACGGTCTTCATGTCGAAGGCAAAATGCGAGAAGGCCTTCGCCGCTTCCAGCGGGTGCGTGGGGGACATGACTCCCCACGGCCAGAATATACCCATGAGCACGAAGGCAATTGCCGCGGCGGGCAGGAAGAACCGGAGGGTATCCAGCAGCAGTCGCCCCTTTGATGGAGTCAGGCGCAGCTGCGGTGCGATGGCCAGGCACAGCATCAAGGACAGGTAAATAACCGCGAATATGCCGCCGATGCGCATGCCCAGCGCGCAACCGACTGCAATGCCCAGCTTGATACTGAGCGAAGCCGGAATTTGCAGAATACGCCGGTATCCCAGCTCCTGGCCGATGCGCATCGTGTAGTAGAGGGCCCAGGCCATGCAGGTGGCGAACGGGATATCCTTGGTGTGGGTGAACATGGCACCGGTCCAGGCGCCGGTGAGCGTCAGCAGGATGGCCGTGACCAGCCCCGCACGCTCGCCGCCCAGCAATCGCGCCATCTTGTACACGGCAACGATACCGCCCAGCCCGAACAGTGCGGAAAGCAGGTGGCGCATGTCCCATAGCCAGAGCGGCAGGATACGCTCGAGTATGGCGGCGATCAGATCGAAGAAGCCGCCGTAGAGATAGAGATTGATGTAGTGGAATGCCGACTGGTCGTGGAAGCCGGAACTGTAGAAATCCAGCAGCAGGCGGCCGTAGGTATGTTGTACGAATTCGTCATTGCTGATGCCGTACTGCCGGAAGGTCAGTACGATAAACAGGCCGAGCCCGGCAAACAGGGCCAGGGCCAAATTTCGATAGATATTAGGCTTCAAGATACCTTCTTGTTTTCAGATGTTAAAAATCATGCAGTCTCTGCATGACGTTGCAATGCCCAGACAACGTGCTCGCGTACCAGTTCCGAATCCGTGTTCCTGCGCCGTTCCAGCGCTCGAATCACGGCGGGGGAGGTAGGCGCATTGCCCAGGCCCACTGCCAGA
This sequence comes from Methylophilaceae bacterium, assembly GCA_035761085.1. Classification (GTDB taxonomy): domain Bacteria; phylum Pseudomonadota; class Gammaproteobacteria; order Burkholderiales; family Methylophilaceae; genus DASTRT01. The sequence continues at coordinate 2,394 of DASTRT010000001.1, read as the reverse complement.
TTACGTAGCCACTGCTCGTAGCCGATGCGGTAGATCGCACTACCGGCCATCCTCTGCCTGAACGTCTCCTCACTCCAGCCGAAGAGCTCGACGAGGGAAACGTCATCCAGCCCGTGACGCACCTGGAAATCCGTTTCGTCACTGGTCTGCGCAAAACGATTCCAGGGACAGGTCAGTTGACAGTCATCGCAGCCATAGACACGGTTTCCGATCAACGGTCGCAGCGCTTCCGGGATGCTCTCCTTGAGTTCTATGGTCAGGTAGGAGATGCAGCGCCTTGCATCCACTTCGTAGGGCGCGACTATAGCCTGCGTCGGGCAAGCTGTCATGCAAGAATTGCATGTGCCGCAATGGTTTTGTGAAGGAGTGTCGATGGGCAGTGGTAGATCGGTATAGATTTCGCCCAGGAAAAACCACGATCCTGCCTCGCGCGACAGCAAGAGCGTATGTTTGCCGCGCCAGCCCAGGCCGGCCTTCTGGGCTAGCTCGACTTCCAGCACGGGTGCACTATCGGTGAATACGCGGTAATGAAAGTCGCGGTCACGAATATTTTCGGCGATGCGCTCGCAAAGCTTCTGCAGGCGGCTTCGCAGCACCTTGTGATAATCGCGGCCCAGCGCGTAACGCGAGATAAAGGCCTGATCGCCATCCTGCATGACCTCCTCGCTGTTGCGCGCCTGTGGCGGCAGATAATCCATGCGCACGGAAATCACCCGTAGCGTACCGGGAATCAGCTCTGCCGGGCGCGTACGTTTATCCCCATGTTTTGCCATATAATCCATGGCACCATGGAACCCCTTGAGTATCCATTGCCGGTAACGCTCTTCTGCCGCCGAAAGATCGGTGTCGGTAATGCCGACCTCGTTGAATCCGAGTTCCTTGCTCCAGCCTTTGATGTCAGCCGCCAGGGTTTGCCAGGTGTTCACAGTTTCAGTCACCCAAGCCTCCAAAACATCCTTTCATTGCGTAAGATGGTATCAGGAGCACAGCAGTTCTCTGGAAAAACAAGTTTCGGGATTGCATATGCATGATTTTACATTCAAATTGCCTGATGAAGCTGCCACACTCGCGCTTGGTGCGCGCCTGGCGCAGGTTATAAGGCCAGGACTGGTCATTTACCTGCACGGCGATCTCGGCGCAGGCAAGACAACCCTGGTGCGGGGCCTGTTACATGGGCTTGGACATGTTGGCAAAGTGAAAAGTCCGACGTATACTCTCGTTGAACCTTATGTAATTTCTGGATTCAATCTGTATCATTTTGATTTGTACAGATTTGTTGATCCGGAAGAATGGGAAGCCTCAGGCTTCCGCGACTATTTCAATGCACAGTCTGTGTGTTTTGTGGAATGGCCCGAAAAAGCAAGCGGCTTGCTGCCCGAACCGGACATCGATATCCGGCTGGAACCGCAAGAACAGGGCCGAAAGGGAGTGATGACAGCAAACACCGACGCAGGAAAGCGCAGCCTTGAAGCTTACGCGGATAAGTAGGGCAACTTTCGTCCTGCTTGCGCTGCTGTTCGCGCAAGCCGCGCAGGCCGCCATTCTCATCAGTGAAGCCCGCGTCTGGCCCGCGCCCGATTACACTCGCATCACCCTCGAAGCCGATACCGACATCAAACACAGCATGCTCATGCTGGATAACCCCAAGCGCTTGGTGGTCGACATGGAGAACGTCGAGCTCAACGATGTGCTCAAGTCGCTCTCACAGAAGATCCAGCCCAACGATCCGTATATCCAGCAGGTGCGCACCGGCTACTTCAAGCCCGGCGTGGTGCGTGTAGTGATTGATCTGCGCACGGACATCAAGCCGGAGATTTTTGTGCTGCCGCCGGCGGGAGAATACAAGCACCGGCTCGTGATCGACGTCTATCCGACGGTGGATCCGGTTGTCGCCCTGCTCAAGCAGCTCAAGCAACCCTCCGACAAGACACTCACCGTGCCTGGCGACGTTCCACCGAATACCGCCGTTCTCGCCGAGAACCCAGCGGATGCTTCAGCGGAATCCAATACTGCCGTCTTAAGCAAGGACGCCACGCCGGTACCCATGCCGCAGGCACAGATACCCGACCAGCCAACGTTCAAGATGGACCGTGGCTTTACCATCGTCATCGATGCGGGCCACGGCGGCGAAGACCCGGGTGCGCGGGGTGCGCACGGTTCCTATGAGAAAGTGATCACCCTGGCCGTGGCCAAGAAACTCAAGGAACTGGTGGATGCCGAACCCAATATGCGCGGTGTGCTCACGCGCGATGGCGACTATTTCATTCCTCTGCACGGGCGGGTAGTGAAGGCACGCAAGCTGAAGGCAGACCTGTTCGTTTCCATCCATGCCGATTCCTTCGTCAAGCCGCATGCGCGTGGTTCCTCGGTATTCGCCCTGTCCGAACGCGGGGC